>DATFHI010000241.1:0-2731 GCA_035248525.1 Fimbriimonadaceae bacterium
AATCGAGAGATAACCCAAAGCGCCAATCCGAATGGCGGAAGGATCTTGCTTAATATGGCGCTGGCCGGGGTCAGCACGATGTCTATCGAACAGCCCGCGGAAACCGTTCTGTTTTACGATGAAAAGGTCTGGCCTAACGGACAGTACTTGGTCGGATTCACCGACGGTCATGTGAAATTTCTCGACGAAGGCGAATGGGCAATCGCGAAGAATTCGCTTATGCTCAAGCTGCCAAAGGTAGGTAAGGCGCTGCCAAGCACCTTGGGTTCGGGCTGGCCGGGCACCTAATTACGCAGTTCTCGGATTGCCGAGCCCCGCTCTCGGCGATCCTCGCGCTTTGTCCAATCGCTTTCGATACGCGAGACGATTTCCCTCGCTAAATTCTCGGGCCGATCCCCATGTGGTGGCTTTTCGATGATCACGCTAAACGGCCCTTCCGCATTGGACGCAGTGAGTTCCGCCTGAAAGTAAATGTCCGAATAACCGTTGCAGTGGATTGAGCCTTCGATCCGTATATCTGAATCGGCATCAGATTCCACAACCCCTGCATCTGCCTTTTCCAATTCATCTTTGAGCAAACGCGCGAAGATGGGATACGGGTGGTCTTGCGAAATTGTCAACCGAAAAGTAAGTCCCGCCAGCTTGCTGGGCGCGACAAGAGAGGGAGAATCGACAGACTCAAGGCTTCGGTCACGAGTCTCGTTTATCGGAGTCCCCGCTCGAAACCAAGCCGCTCCCGCAACCACGATGGCGAGAGCGGACAAGATAATCGATACGACTTCAAGCAAGGTCGCACATCCTAAGTGCAAATTACCTCCGGCTCATTACGAACCGGAGGCGAGTTTATTACTCTACAGGCACTTTATCGATCAAAGCATGGCTGTTCGAGTTGGCCTTCGGCAGAGCGGCCTGCGGAAGCTCTGGTTCGACTCCAGCCATGATTTTGGCTAGATAGGCTCTTGCTTCCGGTCCCATTTCGTCCGCGGAATCATCCTTATCCAGGTCGCTTAACCCGAGCTTGTCGGTCAACAACAGGGACAATAGCTGCGTCAGCACATTGTTTCCGCCGTCTGCTTCGCCCGAGCCGCCCATCGAAACCACACTGCGCGGCACCAGTGGATGCTTGGTGTCCTTGAGCGCTTCCGCGATCTGGCCAATCATCTTCTGTTTCACCATCAGTTCCGACGAACCGTATGCCTTGCGCACCTCCCGAATACCGAGGGCTTCCGCAATTTGAATTCGCGCCTTGGTTTCTGCTTCGGCATTGGCGAGCAGCAGTAACCTCTCCGAGTCGGCTTTGGCCCGAAGCACGGTTTGTTGCGAATCGGCTTGGGCCCGCATAACCGTTTGCTTTGCCTCCGCCTCGGCGATCGTGATGTTTCTCTGAGCGTCCTTTTGAGCACGTTGCGCAGCCGCGTCCGCCTGGTTCACCTCGATGTCGATCTGAACCCGCGAGTCCGTCAAGTCAGTCTGTCGACTAGCTTTGGCCTTGGCTTCGTTCAGGCTTCGCAGGCCGGCTTGAGCCTCCTCCTGCTTCTTATAGGTCTCGCTTTGCTCGACCGCCACTTGGCGTTCGCGCAACTGGTTGAGAATTGTCTCGATCTGCGTGTCGCCGGCTCTGGAATGCGGAGTGCCAATTAGCACTTCTTGGAGTCCCAGGTCATAGTCTGCAAATCTGGACTTCATGTCCTTCGTGGCTACCGCCTGAATTTCACTCCTCTCCTGAATAAGGTCGATTAGAGTTCTCTGTTGTCCCTGGTTCTTGAAGTAGCTGGAAACCAGCGGATCCAAGCTCTGCTCGATGAGATTCTTCACGCTGCCAAATCGCTGGATAACGTGAGGAGCCTTTTGATAGTCGATGTTGATGACCACCGAGAGCGGCAGCTCTGGTTCAAATGCGTCCTTGGTTATCAGGCCGATTTCACGCAAACTCGCGTCGAGTTTGTGCTCACCAATATCCTGGGCAATCCATTTCAGGATGATGTTGGTCGTGGGCACCATGATCACTTCGCCAGCATATGGGTTGAAAGCGTATTTGCCTGGCAGCAGCGCTTCGTCCCAGATACCGCGTCCACCCTTCTTGCACAGCTCGCCGTGGCGGAACGCCTCACCGGACACGTCTTCCCCACGCTCTCCGTAGTACGAAACGACGACGCCGACTTCGCCCACTTGGACGTGCGTCTTGGGCTTCATTTCAACCGTGGCAAAGAGACGGTTCACCCAGTAAGTTCCTTCAGAGAGAACTTGGTACTGGCGACCGCGAAAACCGCCGGCTTCCAAGAACGACTGAGGGTCTTGGAAATTGTTGTGATAGTTCGCGTCGGCCTTGCTGTCTCCGACCGTAGGCGCGATGATGTCCCCTTGGCGAAGGGACGGACCGTCATGAACGGTAACGATTCCGATTTGGTCGGCCGAGCCATCGATCACTACTGGTGAGAAGCCGTCTTCCGCCGCAATCTGCTCCGCAATGCGCTGAATCGCAAGAACTTCATCGCGTCCGCCAATGGAGTGGTTATAAATCTCCTTTGAACCGCAGATGACGACGAACTGGGCAAGGTTGATTGCGTAGGTTCCTTCTCGCAAGATGGCGCGCTGGGGTCCCTTCTGTCCGCCCGCTTTGAGCCAAGCCCGGGCATCGGTGAAATCCCCGTTGTTCACCACTCTTCCGAGCGTTTGGCCAGCTTCCACGACCTCCCTGCCATCCATGGTGTATCGACCCAAAGATTGTCCA
>DATFHI010000242.1:0-6657 GCA_035248525.1 Fimbriimonadaceae bacterium
ATTCGCGCCACGCCGCCGTCTCGGCGGATATCGGCCGGAACTCGTTCGAGCGCCATCACGGCAACCGCTCCCGCGTCCTCCGCGATGCGGGCGTGGGTCACATTGACAACGTCCATAATTACGCCGCCCTTCAGCATTTCCGCCAATCCAACCTTTTCTCGCCAGGTCTTGGCAGCGTCAATATTCGTATTACCGGTGGTCTTCGCCATGGGGTCCATTCATCCTACGCGTCATCCCGTAATGTTCGGGCCTTGCGCATGGAAATTCGGGCCTAATTGTACCTGTGGGGAGGCTAACCCTCCGGTACAGTTGGGCCTATCCGTAGTTGCGCCACTGTCCCCAAAGGTTGGGATCTTCCCACTCCTCCGGTGGCTCGTGGCCGGCAAGGCGTAAGCCTAACATGATCAGTCCCGCGTGCCAACCCTCGTGCCAGATCATGTGCTGGAGATATAGCAGCGGATGATCGTACGGTCCGGCTGCGCCTTCCTCATTCAAATTCTCAGAGAGCCAAGCGGATACTGCTTCTTCGCTGGACTTTAGAGCCGTTCTGATCTTCTCGAGGTCGTACTCGCGGATGAACTCACCTTTCTCCCAGTCGAAGAAGTCCGCGAGTTCTTCATATTTCAATTCGCTCGCCATTCGAAGCCAATAGACTCGGGTGCCCTGGATATGGGTGAGATGGAATGCCAGATCCCAGCCGTCTGCGGAAGGCTTTACCCTGAGCAATTCCGGAGTCATTAAGCTGGCCAAATTATCGATGCATCGGCATTGACGCCGCCATGAATCCAATAGTTGTTGCACTAAATCCATGGCTGCATTGTACAGTGAGGATAGACGAACGTCTACATTATGTTCGAAAAAATGTTTGAGTCCAAAATGAAGCCTTGGAAGCCGTTTATTTAGAGGCGTTGGAGTTGGCCAGCGGATTGAAAGCAACTCCGGCCAACGTCGATCGAGTTGCGATTAAGACAAGCCCGATTGCCGCGGCTTGGGCTTTCACCCAATGGGAACTCCGAAAACGTGGCGCTCAGAAGTTTGCGCTCGCGGATCAGATGCTCTTTGATCGGCCGGCATTGGAAATGGCCACAAATGAGCGACTTGCCGCTTACCATGCATCCTGCTTTCCCCCCGATGTTCTCGTTGTCGATATGACCGTTGGAATAGGCGCGGATGCGATCGCCCTTGCGAAGCGCGGGCCGTTGATTGGCTATGAAACGAACCCAGGTCGAGCGGAATTAGCAAGATGGAACCTCCGAGTGCATGGCGTCGATGCCGACATTTGGGTTGACAACGCGCTTCAATCGCCGCCCCAGGATTATTGGTTTGCCGACCCGGCGAGGAGGTCGGGTCAAGAGCGGTTTACGTCCATCGATGACTTTGAACCGAACCCAAAAGAGATCGTTGACAGGTTAGGACACTGCCGCCGGGGCATTTTAAAGCTCAGCCCGATGGTTCCCGACGCCGCCTTAATGGAATTAGGATCGCGGATAGAGTTCGTATCCTTCGCCGGAGAGTGTCGAGAGGCGCTTGTAATGTTGGGTAGCGATGTGGACCCCGGGAGATTCGCTTATCAAGTGGAATTAGGCGAGCGGTTGCAATTCACAGAGAGCGTCGCAGTTAAAGCAGCCGAACCTCAAACCTATCTGTATGAGGCTGACCCAGCCGCAATTCGGGCGCATTGTTTACCAAACTTGTGTGATTTCCACGGACTTCAACTGCTGGCGGACTCGAATGGATATCTGACCGGCAATTCCCCGGTCCGTTCCCCTTGGTTGAGAGGATTCAAAGTTGAACTCGCTGGATCATTTGATCTTCGATCGATGAAACTCGAACTAGAAAAGCGGCAATGCGGTTCGCCAATCTTGAAACAACGGGGCTCGGACTTGGATTTAGCAACCGTCGCCAAAAAGCTCAAAGGAAGCGGCCCGAAGGAAGTTCGAATTGCGTTTTACCGACTGGGCAAGAGTATCCGTTACTGCTTCATCGAGCCGGTGGATTGATCGGACCGCTTCATGGCTTCCACGTACATCACCACCGTTTTGTCCACAAGTCCCTTCGCATAATCACTTTCTGCTCCCCGCTTGCGCAGATCGTGAGCGGCCGCCAGCACCTTGCCAAACGTCGGATCTTCCCGCTGATGTAAAAGCATTGCGAGGTCCATCAGGCGAGCATGGTGATCGTCGATCACCGACTCCGTCACAACCAGCTTACGAGCTTCCATTCCCGCGACTTTCACGGCTTCGCGCTGGGCCTCGGGTCCATCATCTTTGCGGGCGGTTTGCGCTTCGTACATGGCATCCATGATCGGAGTCGCCGCGCCAAGTTCGATTCGCCACGACATCGTCGAATCCATGAGCAGTACATCTTCGCTCATCTCCGAAGCGCTCGCTTTGGCTGGCTTCAATGATTCCGCCGGATGGGGCATCTCGTGGGCGCGGTCGATCAAACTTCTCCAAAACGCGATCGCTTCGCTCACCGTTCCTGGCTTATTCTTGCCAATCGCGCGCTTGATGCGAGAAAGAGCAAATCCAGGTTCAATCTCTCCGGAAAGAAATGGCGGCCGCTGCACGGTGCGAAGTGTTTCGATTCGACTCGTCGCGTCCGCCATCGACATGGTTTCTGTCCCTGCCCGCACAACGCCACGGACTTCGTGAACATAGGCCGTCAACCACTGAAAGCGTGAATTGGATTCTGTGCCGTAGGTTATCGGGGTGTTTCCATCCGCGTCCGCCGACATCATGAAAGCGACTTGGAGTTTTTGGCGTGAGCCTGATTCCACGGATTCTGCATCGTCAGAGCTCGGAGTGAATCCAGCCTTCTCCAGAATCCACAGAATTTTGCGGAGTGCGCGTCGATCTTGCTTCTCTTCGATGCCCTTCTCAAGTTCGGCAACGGTGTCACAAAGCTGCTGATCGGGCTCCCATTTTGCCAACCGCTCGAGTTCATCCCACCGACGGTTCTTGATCGCGTCCGTCCATTCCCTTCTCACCCGGACATTATGGACGCCTTGTCGAGAACTCCGCGCGCTTTAACACCCGCATTCAGACGGAGAGTTGGACCCAGTTCATTTCACTCTTAACGCTCTTGAATTCATTTGCGATCCACTTCCGGGCAAGAGCACAAAATGACTTGGATGACATACCGGATCTTATAAAAGTCCAAACTCAGTAAACTCTTTCCATGCGTCCTGAGTCCCTCGACTTTCTCAAAGCAATCGTTAACGTTCCATCTCCATCCGGATATGAAGAACGTGCGGCGGAGATCTACCGGGAATACACGAATAGCTTCGCGGATAAAGTCTGGACGGACGTTCACGGCAACACCTACGCCGCGCTCAATCTTGACGCAGAAATGAAGGTGATGCTCGCTGGGCACATGGACGAGATTGGATTCATCATCCACTACATCAGCGACGAGGGCCTCCTTTATTTCTCTGGGATCGGTGGTCACGACAGCGTGATTCCGGTTGGTCAGAGAGTGTGGGTGCATGGCAAAGAGCAAGTGCCGGGGATCATTGGCCGAAAGGCGATCCATTTACTGGAAGAGGACGAGCGAAAGAAAAAACCCGAGCTCAAAGATTTGTGGATCGACATTGGCGCCAGCTCGCGCGACGAGGTATTGTCGGCCGGCATCGTGCTCGGAGACGTCGTGACATTCCAGTATGAGTTTCAACAGCTACTGGGAGACCGGGCAACCGCACGAGGCTTTGATAATAAGATGGGATCGATGATCGTTGCCGATGCTCTGCGAATGTTGAAGGACGAAGGTGGATTGGATCCAAACGTCGGAGTGTACGCCGTTGCGACGGTGCAGGAGGAGATTGGACTGCGGGGAGCGCGTACCGCGAGCTTCAACCTCGCGCCTCAGTCGGGGCTTGCGGTGGACGTGAACCACGCCATCGATTATCCGACGGTCTCCAAGACCCGTTATGGACAACTGGACACCGGCAAGGGCCCATCAGTCATGCGGGGGGCGAATGCGAATCCGATCGTTTTCCGGATGATTTGCGACGCTTGCGACGAGGCGGGAATTCCATATCAGGTGGACGTGGCGCCTGGCGGCACCGGCACCGATGGTAATGCGATGCAACTCAACATGGGCGGCATGGCGGTCGGCATTGTGGGGGTTCCTTTGCGCTACATGCACACCCCGTGTGAGCTTTTGTCCTTGGCCGACGTGGAGAACTGTTCTCGGATGATGGCGGCGTACTGCCGGAAGGTGAAGCCGGATACCGATTTCACTCCGCGGATAATCAGGTAGCTATGCAGCGTGGCATGGACGTCCCGTCCATGTGTATCCACGACCGTCTCGGTCGTGGTGACTCTGGACCGGGACGGTCCAGACACTCATCGGCGGGACGCCGATGCTGCGGACAGGTGCCACAATAACGCCATGCGTCCGCTACCGCTCCTTGCCGCTCCGATTGCCTTTGCCGCCGGACTCTGCATCGCCGGGTTTCAACACCATCAACACGAGCAGGGTTGGGTCAGGATCTTCGACGGCAAGAGCCTAAAAGGATGGACGCCGAAAATCAAAGGCTACGCATTTGGGGAGAACTTTGGCAACACCTTTCGTGTGAAAGACGGCGTGATTCAAGTTGGATACGAAGGTTACGACGGGGAGTTCAAAGACCGGTTTGGACATCTGTTCCACGAAGCTCCGCACTCCAACTACATGCTAAGGCTGGAATATCGATTCACTGGTGAGCAGGTAAAGGGCGGACCGGGTTGGGCCTGGCGTAATAGCGGCGTGATGATCCATGGGCAGTCTCCCGAATCCATGGCCAAGGATCAGGATTTTCCGGTTTCAGCCGAAGTCCAACTACTTGGTGGGCCGGAAACCGGCGAGCGCCACACCGGTAACGTCTGCACCCCCGGAACGAATATCGTATACAACGGCAAACTGTGGACTCAACATTGCACCGACTCGAACTCGCCCACATTCCGCGGTGATCAATGGGTGCAGTTGGAGATCGAGGTCCACGGCAATGGCAAAGTGATCCACCGAATAAACGGAAAGGACGTCATCAGCTATTCCGAAATCCAATACGATCCGAACGACGCAGACGCGAAACGACTGATCAAGGACGGCAAACTCGCCATCTCAGGGGGCTCGATCTCCCTCCAATCGGAGAGTCATCCGGTGGAGTTTAGAAACATCGAAATCAAAGAGCTCTAAGCGCTACCGCAACCCCGCAATGATGTCGGAATAACGTTCTTTGACGACCTTGCGCTTGACCTTGAGGGTTGGCGTAAGCTCGCCGGATTCAATCGTAAAGGGCTGGTCGAGGATCGCGTGTTTCTTAACCATCTCAAAGTTGGCCAGCGACTTGTTGATGGCGTCAATTTCACCCTTCACCAGGGCTTTGACCCCAGAATTTTCGCTTAACTTGCTCAGATCTTTTTGGTCGAGCTTGGATCGGATCGCTTCCGCGTTGGGAACGATGAGCGCCACGCAATAGTCCATGCCGTCGCCCAGCACAACTGCTTCTTGGATAAACGGAGAAGAACGGAGTTTATTCTCGATCGGCTGCGGCGCCACGTTCTTGCCGTTCCCGAGAACTAGAAGGTCCTTCTTGCGATCCGTAATCTTTAGATACTTCCCATCCAGTTGGCCGATGTCGCCGGTGTGGAACCACCCTCCTTCATCGATCGCCTGCGCGGTTTCCTCCGGCAGATTCCAATAGCCGATCATGCGGGCATCGCCCTTGAACAGAATCTCGCCATCCTCCGCAATCTTGATCTCCACCCCGGGAAACACTTCTCCAACCGTGTCGTACCGATTGCGGTCCGGATGATTGACGCAAACGCCGGAGTAGGTTTCTGTCAGACCGTACCCTTGAAGCACTTTGAGTCCAAATGCACCGTAAAACTCCGCAACGTGGGCGGGAAGGGCGGCTCCGCCGGCGGCAAAGAATCGCAATTTGCCCCCCATTCGGTCCCGAATTTTGGCGCCTACCAGTTTGTCGGTCAGCCAAAACCAAGGAGCTAATTTGCCATGGAACTTCCGTTTGCCCTGTTCCAGTCCCAACCGGAAAAGCCATTGTCGAATGGGCTTTTGCTTCTTGAGGCCATCCAGAATCTTGTCCATCGTGGCCTCCAAAAATCGAGGAACCACCAGCATGACGGTGGGGTGTCCATTTTGGATGTCAGATGCGAGCGTCATCAGGCTCTTTGCGTACACGATAGAAGCGCCCAACGAGATTGGAAGGAAGTGGCCATCAGTTCGTTCGAAGACGTGGGACATGGGGAGGAAGCACAAAAACCGGTCTGTCTCATCGACCGGCAATTGCTGAGGAATTACTTTGAAGAGGGACAGGAAGCCGCGGTGGGCCAACATTGCGCCCTTGGGTAATCCAGTCGTCCCGCTCGTGTAGATTATTGTCGCGACATCGTCGGACGTCACAGCATCGATTGCGGTGTTCCATTCCGAATCGGAAAGGCTGTCAGACACCTGTTGAGCAGATTCCGATATGGAGCCGGGACCAGTAAGATTAACGACTCTTACGCCTTCTAGCGTTTCCACTTTCTTGGCTTGCGACGCATCGCCGCATAAAACGACTTTCGCGCCGGAATCGCGAACGATGTATTGCGCCTGATCTGCCGGCAAGGTGGGATAGATTGGAACCACAACGACGCCCAGAGTCTGGCAAGCCCA
>DATFHI010000243.1:0-6472 GCA_035248525.1 Fimbriimonadaceae bacterium
CGATATCCCGATCAAAATAGTTTTCAATGGCGCCAGCAAGCAGGTCGAGCGATAGCGCATGGCTGCCAAATGTGCTCACAAACCGCGCCAGCGACAGGTCATCGAGGTGAATCCCCCGAAGCGCCATCAGCTCCTTAACCGCGGAATTGGGCAATTGCTCCACGTTTAATACTTGATAGCCTCGGCCCAAATAAGGTTCTACCGTTGCGACCGGAAATCGGCTTGTAATGACCGCTTTTGTGCGTCCACCAGAGGAGGCTAGACGGGTGAGTAGACCTTTCAGAAGTGGATCTTCCAGATCGCCATAGATTCCGGAGGCATCCGTAATCGGTCGCTGAACGCGCTCCAACCCATCCAGAATAAGAAGGACTCGCTTGTTTCCGCTCAACTCCTCACGAAGCAAGTGAAACCAGCCTGAGCCTTTGACTTCCGCCTGTTGGTCGCCGGTGAGAAATCGGTAAAGGGTTTCCAAAAAGGCGTTCGCGTCGGGGTCGTCGTAAAAACTCCAGACGAGCAGCCAGTCCGGGGCGTCGTTGCTCTCAACCCAATTCAAAAACCGGTCGGCAAGGGCGGTTTTCCCGGCTCCTCCGAGTCCGATCAGCGATACTACTTGGTCGGAACCGCTCCAAAAGTCCCTTAAAGATTCCAACTCCGGGTCCCGACCAATAAACTTCGGGGCCGAAGGAAGTTCGTGCACAATCAGACGGTTTTCAATGGAGTCTTTTGGTGGCATGAGAATTGCAAACGTGAGACCTTATTGCGAAAGCACAAACAATATTCAACAAGTTTGAGACGATAATTCCGGCCCAAATGTTTTATGGGTCTATTTCCCACGAACTTAAGGGCTTTTGGAACGTCCTTAATGTCAGTAATTTATTATATGGTTTACCGAGTAAGGATGCAGGGTTAAATGGAAGGATCCAGTGGCAAATCGACGCCAATTGCGCAAAAACCGTCAGGTCGGCGGACTTCGAGACGGTTAGGCGATGTACTCATCGCCGATGGCGTGATCGATGAGCACACCCTGCGTCAGGCGCTGGAGAAGCAGAAGCAAACGGGCCAGTTTCTCGGTGAGATTTTGGTCGGTTCTGGCTTCGTGAAAGCCGCCGTCATCGGGCAGTACTTGAGCGCCCGCACCGGTTTTCCATTTATCGATCTTTCGGAGCACGAGCTTGAGTATTCCGTAGCCCGCGAGTTGCCCGAAGCGATCGCTAGGGCCAAGTGCGTGCTACCGTTCGCCTCCTCGGCCAAAACGATTCGCGTCGCATTTGCCGATCCGCTAAATTTGGCGACCGTCGACGAATTGACCGCCCGGCTCGGCAAGACCGTCAGTCCATTTCTTGCCCTGCGCTCGGATATCGACGACGCCATCAACCGCGTCTTCAGTATTCGGCACAAGGCCGAGTCGGTGCTTGAGCGCCTGACCACGGACTTCGAAGACCTTTCCAGCGACGAAGACCTGGAAGCGGCCGCGGAAGACGCGCCGATCGTCCGCCTGGTCAACAACATCGTCGAAGGGGCGATTTCGGCAGGGGCGAGCGACATCCACCTCGAGCCGAATGAAAACAACGTTCGTGTGCGTTATCGCTTGGACGGCCTTCTGCATGAGCAGATGATCATCCCCAAGAATCACGCGCCGGCGACCGTCTCGCGTTTGAAAATCATGTCGAAGATGGATATTGCCGAGCGTCGGCGGCCTCAGGACGGACGTTTCTCAACGAAAGGTGCGGACGGCAAAGAATACGACGTTCGCGTGAGCATCATGCCGACGGTTTATGGTGAGAAGGCGGTTATGCGGCTTCTCGTCAAGTCTGCGTCTTGGGCCGTGCTGAACAAACTTGGCTTCTACCCGGACCAATTGGAGCGGTTTGAAAGCTTCATCAAACGACCCCACGGAATCATTCTGGTGACTGGGCCGACCGGCTCTGGTAAGTCAACCACCCTTCACGCGGCACTTCACGAGATCAATGATCCGGCGCTGAATATCAACACGATCGAAGATCCGGTCGAGTACCGACTGCCGGGCGTCAACCACATCCAGGTCAACAACAAGATCGGGGTGAATTTCGCTTCTGGCCTCCGGACCCTTGTACGCCAAGATCCGGACGTTATCATGGTTGGTGAAATCCGTGACCCCGAGACGGCGGAAATCGCGATCCAGGCGGCGCTGACCGGCCACTTGGTGCTGAGTACCCTCCATACCAACGACGCCCCTGGCGCGCTCATCCGGTTGCAGCACATGGGCGTAGAGCCGTTCCTCATCGCGTCCTCATTAATCGGGGTGGTTGGTCAAAGACTTCTCAGAAATGTATGTCCCGACTGTAAAACCATGGTGCCGGCGACTAATGAGCAAATCGAAACCTTTGGACTGCAGGTGGAAAAGGGAGAGCACCCTCTGATTCCGAAAGGGCAAGGCTGCCGAAAGTGCTCCAAGCGGGGCTTACGCGGTCGAACCGCGGTTTACGAAGTCATGTCGATGTCCGAGTCCTTGCGCGAAAGCGTATTGGCGAGGTCATCGGGTGATGTGGTGAAAGAACTTGCGATCGCGGAGGGAATGTCGACTATGCGGCAGTCTGGGATTCGCCGTATGCTTGATGGAAAGACGACGCCCGAGGAGATCGTTCGGGTTCTGTATGTGGAAGAGTAATGCCGGTCTACGAATATAGCGCGCGAAATCGTCAGGGGAAGCTGGAATCCGGCACCCTCAATGCTGAATCCGAAAGGGATTTACGGGAAGCTTTGCGATCGGACAGCCTATTTCTTACCCAGTACAAGGTGCAATACGACGCCACGTCGCCGCATCCGCAAGAAGGTGGCCTATTCACAAAGAAAGTCAAGTTGCGCGACATGGTGGTTATGAGCCGCCAGCTCGCAACTTTGGTTAGGGCCGGATTGCCGATAAATGAAGCTTTGAATACATGTGCTTCCCAAACTGAAAACCGGGCTCTTTCCAACGTATTGAAAGAGGTTCGGATCGATATCATCGGTGGCGAAAGCATGAGCCAGGCGATGCGCAAGCATCCCCGAATCTTCACCGAACTTTATTGTTCGTTGGTAGAAGCGGGAGAGACCGGTGGTGTGCTGGATCGGACCCTGGATGTCGCCGCGGACCAATTCGACAAAGAAGCTGAACTCCGTGAGAGGGTGAAGGCCGCTCTCACCTACCCAGTGATTGTTATAATCGCTGCCGTTGCGGTGGTCGCGTTCATGCTTCTCATGATCGTCCCGACATTCGCCAAGGTTTATGTTCAATTCCACGCGGAGCTGCCGATCGTGACCAAGATGTTGGTCTCCCTGAGCGCCTTCATGGTCCAATACACCTGGGTCATATTCGTGGGGATTTTCGTCATCTTCTTTGCGGCTAGGTACTACAACCGAACTGATCAGGGTCGGCACTTTTTCGATCTGGTGAAGCTGAAGATGCCACTGGTCGGCAAGATTCTGCGGAAGGTGGCGATCGCTCGTTTTTGCCAAACCTTCTCAAGCATGACGAATGGCGGCGTTCCTATCATCAAGGCGTTAAACGTGGCCGGCAACACCACCGGAAACGTTATTATCCGAGACAGCGTGATGACGGTCGCCGTCGCGGTGCAGGAGGGAGAAACTTTCAGCCGGCCCCTGGAAGCCACAGGGCAATTTCCTCCGATGGTCACTAAGATGATCGCATCCGGAGAAGATTCAGGCAATCTGCCTGAGATGCTGGATGAGATCAACAAGTTTTACGAGCGGGATATCGAGTATTCGGTCGACCGGTTAACTAAAATCATGGAGCCGCTGTTAACGGTCGTAGTTGGCGGAATAGTCTTGTTCGTTTTGCTCGCGCTCTACTATCCGGTATTCAACCTGACTCAGGTCATTAGACGATAGTAGCGATTTTTGGGACTATCCTAGCAATTTGTACAATATTGACCCGTTTATCTCGCAATCTGGCAAATTGGCATTTATAATGCTTTGAGTGTAATCATGGTCCCAGTGAGGACCGAAAGGAAATTGGAGACACTGAATGAAAAAGCTTCTTAATCGCCGCAACAACAAGCGCGGTTTCACGTTAATTGAACTCTTGGTCGTCGTGCTGATTCTCGCGATCTTGATGGCCATCGCCCTTCCTCTCTACTTGAGCGCCGTTGCCGACTCTGAAGTAAAGACCTGCCGCTCGAACATGCAGACGATCGCCAACGCGGTCCAGGCCTATCGAGTCAAGAATCGCGATACCTCCCTGTTGCCTGCTCCGTCGGCCCTCACCGGTGACCTCGGCGCAGTGCCCATCTGCCCGAAGGGTGGTACATATTCAGTCGGTAGCGGTGGCGGCCAAGGCTTTACGGTTACCTGCACTGGTACCAGCAACGGTACCGCACACGGTTCTTACACTCCCGGCGTAGACGGTAGCTAGTTTAGCGGCCCAAAGACAAACAAACGAATATCGACTCTGGGCCGTAGCCACGACGTGGTTACGGCCCTATTGTATAATTTGCTGAGGTCTCTACAAAATGGTTCGAAGGAAAGTTGAGGGAGCGGCGCTGATTGGCGCCTTGGCATTCACCGCCGTCGCCGGCCTCCTGCTAGGCGGCATTAGCACCTATGCGGTAAGCAACCTCAGCCGAGCGAACGTGCAGGCAGACTATGCATCGGCGATAAATGTTGCCGACGCTGGGCTGAATGCAATCATTCGTAAAATCTCGCTTGATCCAACTGACTCCAGCCTCGTAAATCAAGCTGACAGCCCCCTGACGGGTAGCGTGGAGGGAGTTGGAACTTATTCCGCTTACGTCGTGGACGCCAATACCGGGGGAACGTGGGCTGCGCCCAACGACATGAACATCATTTCGGTAGGCACCGTCAATGGTGTGTCCCGAAAGGTAACCGTACGAGGCTCTCGGAAGAGCATCTTCGATGAATACGCGATCTTTGCCGACCGCAATATCACTCTTGGCGGAGCGGGAAACAACTCGGGCACAACCCAGATTTTCGGCAACGTTGGAATGAATAACAGCACTGCCAGCCCCGATGCCAAGTTCAATGGAGCTCTCAACTCGGGCGCAATTAACGGCGAACTGACCTTGAACGATGGGGCGACTTCAAGCAGCAATGGAAGTAATGTCGTAAACTCCGGCGGTCGGGTGGAACTGCCATCGGTCTCGGAAATCGCAAATGCCCTGTTTGGCGCAAATGGATTGACCTGGCTTTCTCAAAACAACAATAACGCCCGGATTATGAAGCTTCGCTCTACGGACACGAGCTTGTCTTCAATTACAACTCTCACCGGGCTTACGCTTGCCCAGGCGACCGTCGGCAATGGTTCATGCTTATTCGACAGTGCAGGTTTTACGACGAGTAGCAGCACCCTCTCGATAGGCAGCGGAAACGGTGCCCCTCCAAGCTCTACGAATACCAACGACTCTGCGGGGACGGCCGTGGACATTCGAAGGTTCGCCACGGCGACCGAAGGAATTTTTGGACTTAAAACCATCTTCCTTCCTCCGGGCGACTACTATTTCAACCGCATCGACTTAAAAGGTGGCGGGATTGCCATGGTTATCCTCACTCACCTTGGCCGAGTGAGCATTTGGATCGATGGATCGACAACGGGGGGAGGTGATTCACTTTCTATTCCCGTTATTTTCACCGACTTGACCCCGAGCAAATTCCGACTGTTCTACAACAAGTGCTCCTCGCTCGATATGGGTGGAAATTCGACTTTTGCCGGTGGTTTCTATGCCATTAATCCCAGCTGCAGCAGTGGTCCGACGATGAACTTCTCCGGTAACTCCACGATCTTGGGATCGGTTATCGCCGGCGGAATCGACATCTCCGGCGGTACGCAAATTATTTTCCCGAATGATGGTGCGGGCTCTGATCCCACTGACTTCAGCCTTTGGTTTGGAATCAAGAACGGTTGGCAAGAGCTACCTATTAAATCTGGGGGGCAGGTGTTCACATCAGGCACGGCCAACTAGCCCCTAGGCACAGTCGGCGGCGCGGCTTCCAGCTTGTGGAGCTCCTGGTCGCCGGAAGCATTCTTGCGGTTACGATGACGGCCATCGTGAGCCTGTTCGTGTTCGTTTTCCGCGTTACTCAGCGGTCGGACGACAAGAGCATCGCTTACAACATCGCGCGAAAAGAGGTGGAGTACATCCGCTCGGAAGGGTTTTCCAACGCCTTGATCGTCCGCAATACTGATGGCACCATCGCCAGCAAGTTTGGTGATGGAACTCGCGTTACGTACTACTCCAACACGGGGGCGGCTTTGGCCTCTAGCCAAGGCGCAACTTACTCCGCGACTTTGGTGGTTACTAGCGACCGATTTGATACCGTTTCCGGTGGCGGCACCCGGCCGGCACAAGACTCCATTCGGACGGTCATTGTAACCGTTAGAAGAATATCGACAAACGAAGTCGTCCACAAGGATGGGACGCTTCTCACGAGGTCTGGAGTATGAGAAATCTTCGTGGAGCGATCCTCGTCGAGACCCTGA
>DATFHI010000244.1:0-9409 GCA_035248525.1 Fimbriimonadaceae bacterium
CCTGCTCCTCGACCTCGATGGGGTCGCCCAGCTTCCGGCCAGGGAGGTTCTCCGGATCGTTCCCCAATTTGCCCCGGAAAGTCCCGTTCGCATAGGAATCGACCTCCACCCAGATGTGCTCCATATCGCCGTTGGGAGTGGGGAGCGGAGTCTTGACCGTGAACATCCGTCCGGCCGGGTTTTTGAATTCGCGGATGAATTCGGGCAAGGTGTTTTTGGCCCGTTGGATGGCGGCATTCATCTCTTCATCGTCGGATTCCACACCTCGGACGAGCGTCGCGCCGTCGGGGGAAGTGGAGTCGGGGGCCGGTTTGCCGCAGGCCGCCAATCCAAGGGCCACGGCGAGAAGCAACGCGGCAAGGGTCAGGCGTGGGGCGTTAGGTGTGCTGGGTATGAATTCGGCCATGATCAGCTCACGCGGCACTCGTCCCCGATAGTGGCAATTCAGCAGTTTCCAAACGTGTCATATCGACGACCTTGCTAGCTTGATCCACGTCGATTCCCACAAGTTTGCCATCGGAATCGAAATCGAGAACAACGCCAGGTGCGATCTCGCGGGATTCGGCGCTTGGTCGTTCGGCGAGATCGATGTATAGACTGTCCGTTTCTTTGTAGTAGTGCAGCTTCATGGTTTGAAGTCCCGGTCTGGGAAGGCATTGTGGATGGTTTCCCTATCCGCCAGTGTAACAACTCTTACGAATTTGCCCATCTCTTCTATCCAACCCCAATGCTTAATGCGACCATCCTCCTGCACTTCCGTGCGTATTGGCATTTCTACTACCTGTTGGCACCATTCCCTCTTCAAATAAGGTCTCTTGCGTAATACCTGCTCTTCAAAGTAGCGCGTTGTTTTGATGGTTCGCTCCGGCTATTTAGCTACAGCCACTCGTTTCTCCACATGTGTCGCACTTGAGGCAGACGCCATTCCTCACCATGGTGAACGAGCCGCAGTTGGTGCACGGATCGCCTTCGTAGCCTTTCAGGCGGGCGATGCGGATTTGTTCACTGACCGTGTTCGGTTGGTTCGGTTGGTTCGGGGATGGGCGTGAGGCGTCAGGCGTGGGGCGTGAAGCGTCATTCGGACGTGGGGTATCCGCGACTACGGCTCTTGCGACCCCCTCCCCGGATCCTCCCCCAGAGGTGGAGGGGATGATGATCGCGCTCGACTTCCCTACCGCCGCGCGTTGGGCTTGTTCCAGGTTACTGGTCGGACTGCCGACCGATGCGCCCCCCTCAAACGGCAGGACGTTTTGGGCTTCATGTGACGGTGAGGCGTCGGGCGTGGAGTGTGGGGCGTGGGGACGGTAGCCGGTGCCCCCGTGATCCGCATAAGCGCTGCCGGGCACGTGGCCATCGAAGTCGCCCTTATCCTCTTCCTCATCGAAGTCCGGCATCTGCGAGGGTTTGCCGACGGAATCGCCGCGCAGGTCCTCGGGCTTCACCTGCACCAGGTCGGTGCGGCCCAGATAGCTCAGCGCGAGTTCGCGGAAGATGTAGTCGATGACCGAGGTGGACATCTTTATGTTGTCGTGCCCCTGTACGCTGCCGTTGGGCTCGAACCGGGTGAAGACGAACGCCTCGACGAACTCCTCCAGCGGCACGCCGTATTGCAGTCCGAGCGAGATGGCGATGGCGAAGCAGTTCATCAATGATCGGAAGGCGGCGCCTTCGCGATGCATGTCGATGAAGATCTCGCCGAGCTGGCCGTCTTCGAATTCGCCGGTGCGGATGTAGACCTTGTGTCCGCCGACCCTGGCCTTTTGGGTGTAGCCCTTGCGCCGGGCGGGCATGGTGCGTCGCTTGGCGATGTAGCGGTAGACGAGTTTGGCGGCCGCTTCTTGGATGGCGGCATCTTGGGAAAGAGGCGTGGGGTGTGGGGCGTGGGGCGTGGAGTCTGAATCCAACGCCTCACTTTCAATGCTAGCTTCCAAAATGGCAGCCGCGGCGTCGTCCGTGCTGGCGTTCAGGGGTTGGGAGAGCTTGGAGCCGTCCCGGTACAGGGCGTTGGCCTTGAGTCCCAGCGACCAGGAAAGCCAGTAGGCATCGTTCACTTCCCTAACGGTTGCATCGCTAGGAAGGTTAATGGTTTTACTGATTGCGCCGGAGAGGAAGGGTTGGGCGGCGGCCATCATGCGGATGTGGCCCTCGGCGCTGATGTAGCGCTGACCCTTCTTGCCGCACTTGTTAGCACAGTCGAAGACGGGCAGATGCTCCGCCTTCAGGTGGGGCGCGCCCTCGATCGTCATGGCTCCGCAGACGTATTCATTGGCCGCTTCAACCTCGGCTTTGGTGAATCCCAAAGCCGTTAGGAAGTCGAATGACCAGTCGTTGAGTTGCTCATCCGTGAAGCCGAGTATGTTCTTGCAGAAGTCGTCGCCCAGGCTGAATTTGTTAAACGCGAACTTGAGTTCGAAAGCGTTCTCGAGTCCGGCTTCGATGGCATTCAATGCTTCATCGGTAAATCCTCGTTGCCGAAGCGTGTCGTGGTTGACTCCCGGCGCGCCGACGAGGGTCTTGTGTCCGACCACATAGTCGACGATCTCATCGATCTGTTGGGCGTCGTAGCCGAGCTTGGTGAGGGCGGGCGGAATGGACTGGTTGATGATTTTGAAGTAGCCGCCGCCGGAGAGCTTCTTGAACTTCACCAGCGCGAAGTCGGGCTCGATTCCGGTGGTGTCGCAATCCATGATCAGGCCGATGGTGCCGGTGGGCGCGATGACGGTGACCTGGGCGTTGCGGAAGCCATGCTTTTCGCCGAGTTCCAGCGCCTTGTCCCACGCTTCGCGCGCGGCGGTGAGCATGTCGGATGGGCATTCATCAGGGTCGATCCCAACCGGCTTGACGCTCAACCCCTCATAGGCGTTGGACTCGTTGTAGGCGGCGCGACGGTGGTTGCGGATCACGCGCAGCATGTTTTTGCTGTTCGGCTTGTGCCGAGGAAAAGCTCCCTGCTCTTTGGCCATTTCCGCGCTCGCGGCATAGCTCTCGCCCCCCATGATCGCGGTGAGGGCGCCAGCGATTGCGAACCCTTGCGGACTGTCATATGGGATGCCCATCTGCATCAGAAGAGCGCCGATATTGGCGTAGCCCAGGCCAAGGGTGCGGAAATCGTAGCTGAGCTGGGCGATCTCCTTGCTGGGGAATTGAGCCATGAGCACGCTGATCTCGAGCACCACCGTCCAGATGCGGATGGCGTGCTTGTAGCCCTCGATGTCGAACTTGCCGGTCTTCAGGTCGTAGAACTTGGTCAGGTTAATGCTGGCCAGGTTGCAGGCGGTGTCATCCAGAAACATGTATTCGCTGCACGGGTTGCTGGCGTTGATCCGTCCGTCGGCGGGACAGGTGTGCCACTCGTTGATGGTGGTGTCGTACTGCAGTCCGGGGTCCGCGGATTGCCACGCGGCTTCGCAGATGTCGTCCCACAGCTCCCGAGCCTTGATGGATTTGACCACTTGGCCGTTGGTACGGCTGGTCATATTCCATTCCAAATCCTTCTCCACGGCGTGGAAGAATTCATTTGGAACCCTAACTGAGTTGTTGGAATTCTGTCCGGAAACAGTGATGTAGGCTTCGGACTCGTAGCCGGTGTCGAAGACCGGGAAGTATATCTCCTTGGCGCCGTTTTCGGCGAGTTGGATGGCGCGTTGGATGTAGTTGAGCGGAATTGCCGCAAGTTTGGCCTCGGCGACCGCGGATCGGAGCGCCTGGTTGGTACGCGGGTTGAAGTCGCCATTTTCTGTTATCCAGCATGCGCTGATGATGGCGTTCAGGTGCTTTTGGTTGAGGACGGAGCCGGTAACCAGCGCCGCCACCTTTTGTTCCTCCTTGACCTTCCAGTTGATGAATTCGCGGATGTCCGGATGGTCCATGTCCAGGCAGACCATCTTGGCCGCGCGACGGGTGGTGCCTCCCGATTTGATGGCGCCGGCCGATCGGTCGCCGACGCGGAGGAAGCTCATGAGGCCGCTCGACCTGCCTCCACCGGATAGCTTTTCACTTTCGCCCCGGATCTTGGAGAAGTTGGTGCCGACTCCCGAGCCATACTTGAAGATGCGCGCTTCCCGGGTCCAGAGATCCATGATGCCACCCTCATTCACCAGGTCATCCTTCACGCTCAGGATAAAGCAAGCGTGGGGTTGCGGCCGCTCGTAGGCGTTGGCGCTGCGGTTCAGCTTGCCGGACTTCGGATCGACATAGTAGTGGCCCTGAGGGTTGCCGGTGATGCCGTATGCATAGTGGAGTCCGGTGTTGAACCATTGCGGACTGTTGGGCGCGGCGATTTGCAAAGCGAGCATGTGGCAGAGCTCGTCGTAGAACGCCTGCGCATCTTCTGCCGACTCGAAGTAGCCATGTTCTTCACCCCAATTTCTCCAGCAACCGGCGAGTCGGTGGAACACTTCGCGGGAATCGGTTTCCCCATCGGCGTCAGGCTTTGTCCATTGGGTCAGATGCGCCTTCGACTTGTCTCCCTCTTTGATTCCGGCTTTGCGAAAATATTTTTGGGCCAGGATGTCGGTGGCTACTTGCGACCAGTGGGCCGGCACCATGACGTTTTCCATGTTGAATACCGCACTGCCATCGGGGTTCTTGATGGCGCTTGTTCGCGGTTCGAACGGAATGCCTTCATAGGCGGATTGTCCGGCTTTGGTGAAGTAACGATTAATTTTCATTGAATTGCATTTCCTCCGTGAAAGGAGCGTGAAGCGTGGAGCGTCCAGCGTGAAGTTCTTGATCAGCTTCTACCTGGTAGCCGCTTCTTTCTTCCTTAATTAGGTTTTTGTTGTTGTTCGAACGCCGGTAATTGATGAGTCCATTGATTTGCTTCCGGATCGAATCCACCGACCGGCGCAATTCTTCGCAGAATTCCATTTGGATCAGCTCTCGATCTGCGGATACATCGATCCAATATCCAGACTCTCGAAGGGACCCGCGCGCCATAACGAAAAAATGGAGTGCGTCCGCGTCACTAAATCTGCCATCACCTTCAGCCAAATTGGCTCCCACGCTGTCTAGAGAAGCGCAAAGTTGCCTTCCGACAGACCATCGAGCGAATGATTCCCAGTCCCGAACTAGCAACCAAGCCCTGTTTGCGAGGCCCTTTTCCTCGGCATAAACTTGGGTCTGCTCCATTGGGATATGACTCATCTTTTCCTTCACGCTTGACGCTCGACGCTTGACGCCCGACGCTTAACGCCCCTCAACGACTCAATAATCTCCTGGAAGTCCGTCACCGTGTCAAAGTCCTTATATACGCTCGCAAAGCGGACATACGCCACGGAATCGATCTCAAAGAGCTCCGCGAGGACCTTGTCGCCAATCTTGGTGGTCGGCGCTTCATCTTCGCACTCCTGAAATAAATCCCGCTCAATTCTTTCTACGCTAGCGCGCAGAATGTCTACACTTATACCGCGCTTTCGGCATGCGATCAGCATGGAATTGAGGCATTTGTCGCGGTCGAATTCCTCCCGGCTGCCGTCGCGCTTCTCCACAAAAAGTCGCGGCCTTTCCGGTTCTTCGAACGTCGTGAACCTACGGTTGCACCCGACGCATTCGCGACGCCTGCGGATCGCCTCGCCCTCACGAGCGGGCCTCGAGTCGAGGACTTTTTGATCTTCGTTTCCGCAGAAGGGACACTTCACCGTTTTCTTCCAAAACCTCAATATCTTGGGGCTCAGTCATTGTACAACTACTACCCCTAGATTTGCCAAGGCATTTTTTCACACATTTTTTCAACAACTTTTGCCCCCTTGCGGGCAAGGTGAAATGGGGAAAACTGTTTCCACTCCTGTATCCTGAAATCCATGTACACGGTCTTCGTCAGAGGAATCGAATTCTATGGATATCACGGCGTTCCGGCGGAGGAAAGGTTTATCGGCCACCGCTACCGAGTCGATGTAGAATTGCGGGTGGACGGCTCTTCCGACGAAACGGACCACATCGCGGACACGGTGGACTACGCGGCAGTCGCGAGAATCATAACGAGGATCGGCTCGGACGAGAAGGCGCACACCGTGGAGCGACTCGCGCGACTCATAGGCGAGCGAATATTGTCCGAGCATGACAAGGTGGATTCGCTCTGGATCTCCGTCTCCAAGCCTCTACCCCCTGCGCCGATCCTTGCCGACGAAGCCGGGGTGGAATTGGAGTTGGCGCGCGCCACGCCTGCGACTGATAACAGTTGAGCCACGTCCCTAGTCTCGTGGATCATCGAGTGCGGGAAGCCTACGAAGCTCAGGAACGGAGTTGGCTCTCTCCGTTTGCAATGCCCGCTTCGAATTCGCGAGGACGCGTCCGCACCGAAGAGCCGGATCCGATTCGAACGGCGTTCCAGCGTGACCGAGATCGCATTCTCCATTCCAAGGCATTCCGTCGGCTCAAACACAAGACTCAGGTTTTCATTGCCCCCGCCGGCGACCACTTCCGAACTCGACTTACCCACACCATCGAGGTGAGCCAGATCGCGCGGACCATCAGTCGGGCGCTTCGTTTGAATGAAGACCTTACCGAAGCCATCGCTTTGGGACATGATGTCGGGCATCCGCCCTTTGGACACACCGGCGAGCAGGCCCTCGATGACTGCCTCAAGAGTACAAATTCGACGGGTCCAAACTCATTTCGCCATTACGATCAGTCGTTGCGCGTTCTGGACGTATTGGAGAACTTGAACCTTACTCAAGAGGTGCGGGAAGGAATTAGCGGCCATAGCAAGGGACAAAAAGACATCACCGACGCCGATGGCAGCCCAGTTTCCACTTTAGAAGCCGCCAGCGTTCGCATCAGCGATCGGATCGCCTATCTCAGTCACGACATCGACGATGCAATTCGAGCCGGGGTCATCCAAGGATTGCCCGAACAATTCGCCTGGCTGGGGGCGGATCAATCAGGACGCATCAAAACCATGGTGTACGACGTGGTAGCAAATAGCCTCGAGCAACCGGCCATCAAACTCTCGCCGCGGCTCATGGAGACGATGAACGATTTAAAGGATTGGATGTTCGAGTATGTTTATCTTGCTCCAGATCGAGTTAGAACCGAAGCGGCGGAGGCACGAAAGATCGTAACATCGCTATTCGAGCACTTCACCAAACCGGGCATGCTACCGGACGGATTCGAAGGCGTCCAGGGTGCCGTGGATTACATTGCGGGCATGACCGATCGGTTTGCCCTTGAGACACACCGAAAGCTGCTCATCGCAAGTTTCGCCAGTTCGGCATAACCTGAAGGTAGCATCGGCAAATATGGACTCCCAAAAGATCGCCACCCGCGGACTGAAGCGTGCTTGTTCGATATTCCGCCAGGACTTAGAAGCGCTTCCTGAGGAAGCTTTCGGCAAGCAATTTGGAGGCAAATCTCGCACGGTTGCGGACATTGTTTATGAAGTCAATTTGGTCAACGATCACGTGGGACTTACAATTCGCGAGGAGGAGCTTTTCGATTGGCCAGAGGGCTGGATTAAGGCGCCAGTGGAATTGAACTCCAAGGAAGCGGCTCTGGCCGCCTTTGATGAATCCTCGCGCCTCATTATCGAAACCGTAGAGGGCTTTTCAGACGACCAATGGAACACGCCTCTCGAGACGGATGATGGAGTTACCGACCGATTGGAGCGGTGCCGCTTTATGACTCTGCATCTTTGGTACCACAGCGGCCAATTGAATTTCATTCAAACCCTGTTGGGCGATGACGCGTGGCACTGGAAGTAGTCAAAACCGCATCAATTTGAATATCCAAGCCCTGGCCAGTGGAACCTGATCCAAGGAATGGTCGCCCGCTTCAGCGACGCCGGGAGTCACCACATTTCGTCCCTGAGGGCCGCTCGGCATGAGTTCGACGATCTGGATATACGTCCCCCTATTCGAGTAGGGAATCGGCGGTTGCCCGGGAACTGAAATCGGTGGAGCAACAAAGCGCGGTGACAAGTTGGAACCGGCAAGGCGGCGTGTGGACTTATCCAACGCTTCTTTGATTACTTCTGCGGCCTTGCGACCCCTCAGGTAATCGATTTTCGTCTTCCCTTGCAGAGCCTTGAGCATAACGCTGGGCTGGGCGATCAACTTGAAGTTATCGGGAGCGATGAAGTTTCCGGTCACCGGCAGAAAGATCGCTTCGCGGAGGTCATCAAAAAAGGCCCGATACACCTGAGCTTGGATGGAGCCATCCAGCATCCAACCATCAAAACCCTCCAACGGGCTTCCTTGCCAAACGTTTTGGACAAGGGGCTTGAAATAATCCCAAGTCTCATCGCGACGGGCGATCGTCCACGCCGCCCGCTCAAGATCGGTTGGGATGAGCTTGTTGGAACCAAGAGCTTTCAGAATCTCCTGGTTTCGGAAGATTTGGCCCCAAACGGGTGTGTCGGAATTTGGCCACCAACTCACTGGCTTGTTGTTCCAGTTCGCCAGCAAACCCATCTTTGGATCACGAACGGCGGGCATCTTTTCAAATGGAATCGTGCCCGTCCACAATGCGGTTGGTGTCGCGGGCAACGGGAATCGAGGATCATAACCAGCCTTGCGATCGGGCACCAAACCGGTGAAGCGGTATCCAACGTGCCCGTCCCGAGTTGCATAGAAGCAGTTGAAATTGACCGTCGCGTGGCGCAAGGCGTCGTCGACATTCTCCACTTTCGACACCGAACCGATCTCCAGCACGCTTCTCAACGATTCCAGTTCGCGCATCCTCGAGGCGGATTTGCGGGAGAAAGCCACTTTGGCGGCATTGGAATCGACAACCACCGGTCCGAAAACCGTCCGCCGCTGCTCCACCGTGGTTGCGGATCCGCCTTTCACCGCCAATGGAAACCGTTGGACCTCGAATTCCTGATGCTTCCCATCCGCCACGTATCCGCTTGAGTCGGTGCTTGTGAAAACGATGTCGTCGGTATCAGCAACACCGCTGGTAAGTCCCCAGGCAAGGTACGGGGTGTAGCCAATTGCGATCCCCGGCACCCCCGGGACGTCCATTCCTACTGCTTGATAACCAGGGGCGGTTATGGACATCTCATGAATAATCGATGGTGTCCGAAGGCCCATCTGAGGCGCTGACAGTAAACAAGGTTGGCTGTTGCCGGACCGACTCGGCCCCACGACCATCGCATAACTGCCCCATTTGAATGGCGCGGAAACCAGCTCCGCGATCCGACTCGACTCCACCCGCTCGGCAAGGCGAACTCCCGGCAACAATTCCAACAGAGAAACTTTGGGTAGGGCGGCGATGTGCCGCTCTGATTCTGCTCGGTTGGGAAGAGGAAACACGGGATGCGATTTGCCCAAGGGATCATCTGCATCCGAGATCGTTGTCGGTGAAGACTTGTCGTTGAACCAGGCGAAGTCCTCCAGCACGTCCAGAATTCGGTTCTTGGTCTCCGTGCGGCCCTGCAAATAGCTGAGAAGGGCCATATTGCGGATCTCGC
>DATFHI010000245.1:0-3204 GCA_035248525.1 Fimbriimonadaceae bacterium
ATCGATAAAGAAACCGAACCTTCGAGCGTAAGCATCCAACCATTCATTCGCCGCCTTTGCTGATTCAGGCGCGGGCCCGTAGTCCATCGACTCGAAATCCTCGGTGACGCTCACGGCTACATTGTGAACCGAATTTACTCGTGCTCGTAGGCTCGGAGTTCCTTCGCTCTCCAGGCGTATAGGATGGCGACGACCAAGCATCCTATTCCCCCGCTCACCACCGATAGCCGCTCTCCCACCAGCGTCGCCACCAAGCCTGCCTCTAGGTCGCCCAAACGCGGTCCCGTGATATTGAAGATCATGCTGGTGGCGGACATGCGTCCTCGCACTTCATCAGGGGTCGACATCTGCCGAATGGTCTGGCGCATAACCGTACTCGTCATATCCGCTGCGCCGGTAGCGGCGAGGAAGATCATCGCGGTTGGCAAATTGGGACTCATTCCAAATCCGATCGTGAATATTCCGTAAGCAAAGATCATCCATAGCACGAGTCGACCTTGGAATCGAACAGCGGGTAGCCAGGCCAGGGTCCCGGCCGCAACCAACGCTCCCATCCCCGCGGACGATGCCAGCAAACCGTATCCTTCTGGTCCAAGGGCCAAAATTGTGGCGAATGCGGGTAGGAGCGCCTCGGCTCCGGAAAGCAGAGTTGCAAAGAAATCCAGCGTCATCGTGTCACGTAGAATCGGCTTCCGAAAGACGAAGTGGAGGCCATCCCGGATCATGCCCACCATGCGCGGCAGAGTCATCCTTTCGCGCTCTGGGGGCAATGGGGTCTTCGGCAACAACCAGGTGACGTAGATCACGGCAAGAAAGGAAACGGCGTTTAGGGCATAGCAGAAGCTAAGGCCGCGCTCGGGTCCGATTGGCAAACCGATGAGAATTCCTGCCACGGCGGGACCCAAAATGTCGCTAAGCCGCCACTGCATTCCGTTGATGCTGACCGCATTTGGGAAGTCCTCTCTGGGAACCAAAGTAACGAACATCGCCTGGCGAGCCGGACTTGTAAAAGCCGCCGGGACTACATTAAGCGTTACAAGAGTGAATAGATTCCAGATGTTCGCATGACCGGTGAAGGTGGCGATGGCGATCATGAGGGATACCACCGCCATCGCCGCCTGACTCCACATCAAAATCGTGCGCCGGTCATGCGTATCGGCGAACGCCCCACCGATTAGGCTGAAGATAAGTAGCGGCAAAACCCGCGCTCCCGCCACCAGCCCGACCATGAATGAGCTCTGGGTCAGGTGGTAAACATGCCAGGAAACCGCCCAGAACTGGATGGTGCCGCCTACATTTGAAACGAAACTGCCGGTTACGAAATTTCTGAAATCTCGATGCCTCAAAGCAGGCAGACGGTCAGTTAAGGGCACACCGACAGGTTACCGCTATCCCATCGGATGGCGGTTAAAGGCTGAATAGCGACCCGTAACGTAATGCTCTAACTGCCGCTCGATATCGGCCAATAGCGTTGAAGCTCCGATCCGAAAAAGGTCATTGCTCAGCCACGGGCGCCCCAACTCCTCTTTCATAAGAATCAGCCAATCCGACGCCTGCTTGGCGGTTCTGATCCCGCCGGCTGGCTTGTAACCCACTCGGTATCCCGTTCGATCCAAATACTCGCGAATCGCCCGACACATCACCAATCCCACGGGAATTGTGGCGTTAACCGACTCCTTGCCGGTGGACGTCTTGATGAAATCCGATCCCGCCATCATTGCGATCACCGATGCCTTTTGGACATTCCTCAAGGTGCCCAGTTCGCCCGTGGCTAAGATCGACTTCAAGTGCGCGTCACCACACGCCTCGCGGAAGGCGGAGACTTCATCGTAAAGCGCCGTCCATTCGTTATTCAAGACAAGACTTCGGGTGATTACGATGTCGATCTCCGAGGCTCCCGCCTCTACCGATGCTCTGATCTCCTCGATCCGTTGCTTAAGAGGAGATAAACCGTGGGGAAAACCCGCCGCCACCGCTGCTACCGGAATACCGGATCCTCCCAATGCTTTGACCGCCGTTGGAACCATCTGGTGGTACACGCACACCGCGCCAACTTGTATATGCAAGTCTTGCCCGCCCAACGCCTCGATTAAATCTTGGCGAACGGGCTGTCGAGCTTTGGCGCAGAGCCGCCTGACCGTCCCGGGCGTGTCGTCGCCGCCAAGCGTGGTCAAATCCATGCAGGTTATGGCCCTCAAAAGCCAGGCCGCCTGCCATTGCTTTTTGACCGTTCTTCGCCCGGGCAAGGTAGCCGCACGACGCTCCACCGCCGAGCGATTAACTTGGATCGATTCCGCCCAATCCAGGTCCAACGGAATTCCGGGGTTGCGCTGGGCAGGGGACAGTAATTGGGCGATGTCGGGCGCAGACATACGTGCATATTGTAGCGGACAGGTGGTTCTTATCGAAAAAGTTGCCGCTAGAGAGACGATTGCATGGACAATGTAGTAGGAGGACTAATGATGGATACTGCGCCCACTAACATCACGGCATTTGTTGGAAATGTGCCGCAAAACTATGAATCCTACATGGTTCCGATCTTCATGCGGCCGTTTGCCGAGGACTTGGCAAAACGGATTGCAAAGTCGAACCCGACGAGAATCTTAGAACTCGCCGCCGGAACTGGAATCTTGACCGAATGTGTTCACCGCGAACTCCCCAATGCGGAGATTGTCGCCACGGATCTCAACGAGGATATGATCTCCCACGCTCAGTCCGTGCGACCGCAAGTACGCGCGAATTGGAAGACGGCGGACGCGATGGATCTACCGTTCCCTGACGAGTCGTTCGATGTCGTCGCGATGCAGTTCGGCTACATGTTCATTCCCCAGCAAATCGAAGCTCTAAAGGAGATTTACCGCGTGCTCAAACCCGGTGGTCGCGTGCTATTCAGCACCTGGGACTCCTTGGAGAAGAATGAACTGACTTCGGAAGCCAAATCCGCGCTTGTCGACCAAGTCGAGCCGGGTCCACCAAAGTTCTTGGATGTACCGTTTGCGATGCACGATCCTGCACCCATTCTCCAGGATATGCAGATGGCAGGCTTCGAAACATCGACTCCCGCCTGGGTGACGACCAACTCCGTTTCGAAGTCGGCGGAAGACGCCGCCAATGGAATTGTCTTTGGCACGCCGCTGTTCGGTGCGATCAAAGACAATAACCGGGATGCAGATACCGTACGCGACCACTTGGCTCAAGCATTTT
>DATFHI010000246.1:0-8517 GCA_035248525.1 Fimbriimonadaceae bacterium
TCCGGGAACCATCCGAAAGACGCGCCGTTGCTCGCCCCACTTGAGGCGGGTTTGGCAGGCAACCAGGGAATACAGAGTTTTCTCTTTATTTTCGGGCCGAAGTTGCAGTGCCGCCCAGGGTCTTCGTCCCGTCCGCGGGTCAGTCAGGCCGACCGGTTTGAAATTGCCGAAAGCCAGGGAGCGGGCGCCCTTTTCCGCGATTGCCTCGATGGGTGTACAACCGGCAAAATACTTCACCTTCTCTAAGAAAGCCGCTTCGGGGTTGGGCAATTGATAGCCTGCGCCGATCGACACTTCGCCGCGTACCCCGCCCGCCTCAAAGGCATGAATTGGCGCGCGTTCAGCATGGACCAGAGCCTCGACGAATGCCTCGTAGCTGTCTTTGTCGAAAGGGCAATTGAGATAGTCGTCGCCTTCTCCCTTGTCATAACGGCTTTGGGCGAAGATAATATTCCGGTCGAGCGACGAGGCTTCGACCGTCGGACTTACGGCATCATAAAAGTAGAGGTGCTTGCGGCCGGTCTTTTGAGCAAGCCAACCGCTCAACTCTGGCGATGTCAAGGGACCGGTTGCCAAAACAAGGTAGTCGTCGGGGTTGCCGTTTTGAAGGAAAGATTCGGCTTGCTCAGGTGTAAATTCGCCGATTTCCACTTCAATGAGAGGGTGGGAGCGAATGCGATCGGTCATGGCCTGTCCGAACAGGTCCCGATCAACGCCGAGGGCTTCACCGGCGGGCACTTCATGATGCCGGGCCACGTCGAGTACCACCGACCCGAGTGCATCCATTTCCGACTTGAGTTGCCCGGCCGGGCTAGTAGGGAGTTTGGACTTAAACGAATTGGAACAGACCAATTCCGCGAAGTAGGCGGTCGTGTGGGCGGGGGTCTGCCGCTCGGGCCGCATCTCGATCAGCCGGACGCGCTCTCCGCGACTCGCGAGGGTCCAGGCGCACTCCACCCCCGCAAAGCCCGCACCGACGACTGTGACCATCGTCTTTGATTGTGACGCTTAGACTAACGGTTCGACCGCCGATAGACATACAGGTGCCGGTGCCGGGAAAAGAAAGTATAGGGAATGCCGCAGAACTTGATCGGCGCATAAAGGTCGGACTTGCTGGCTTCCAGCCCCCAGTCAATCTGAAAATCGGTCACCAGCACCTTTGGAGGATGGCGCAAAACGTCCGTCTTCAACTCTTCGAAAAACTGTTTCCGCATGGAGTCGGGGAACCATCCTTTCAGTCGGATGGGGGCATTGCTGAAATGGCGCGTCGGAGCAAACCGATTAGACAGGATGTAAATGGTTGGGTCGAACCCATAGACCAGGACAGGATCATTGGGCCGTGAGAGGCGTTGGACATCTTTGGCCGCCGCGAGGCTGTCTGGATAGCTGTAGAAGTTGTAGACGAAGAAGCGGTTGTACTGCTCGATTGGCATGGAGCCAGTGAGAACTTTGAGCGGGAGGACAAAGTAGGCGATGTTGCGGATTACCAGCATTGAACATCCCGCATACATAATTATTGCTGACAAGCGCCGGTAATCCGGTTTCAGCTTGGCAAGTAAAGTGGACCAAATTCGGTTTAGTCCAATTCCGCATATGAGGCACACAGGCGGCAACATTGGAACGAAGTGGTATTCAAAGTACTTATTCTGCCAGACCAATTGTATCCAAAAAGCGATTAACCAAATCCACAAAACTGCATATCTTCGCACCGACTTCATGCAAAGAATCAGGAGCATCGACAAAATGGACAGAATGTACGTGATCGGGTAGAATTCAAACAATCCGAACACGATGTTTCGAAAACGGTCGAAGTCGAATCCCTTAGAACTCTCGGAATATGCGGCTTGAGCAGCAAGAAGCGTTGTGAACTCAGACAACGCAGACCGCAAAGCATAAATGATCAGAAGCACACCGGGCAAAACTAAGCAGCCCGTCAAGACCTTAGCCAAACCCTTTTGCCAGTTCGGACTTCGTAGAATTAAATACAAGGCAACAATCACATATACAATGAGCGTGCTTTTTAAAAGCACCAGAATTGCGAGGAAAATTCCGGCGAGGAACGGCCGCGTCTGACCTCTTTCATTTGGAATCAAGCATATTATTGCTGCTAACATCGGGGCCGTTGCAAATCCCTCTGCTTGAGATGTGTGCCAAAAATTAAACTCAAACCAATAGGTAACTAAGTACAAGAAAGCGGAAAGTAAACCTGCCCTTGGACTATCGAGTCGTTTACAAAGAATGCAGATCAGCCACGCTGAGCAAGCTGTCAGCGATAAATCTAAGACCCTTGGCGCTATAGCCGCATTTCTGCAGACAGTCTCCGCCAGCGCATATAAATAGAAAACTGCGGGAGGCTTAATATCCCACGCATCTCGGTAAGGAAGACCACCGCGTAAAATACATTTGCCTATGTAAGCGAATACACCCTGGTCTACGCCCAGAGGATAAAGGAGCGTTGGAAGACCAAATAACAGAGCAAGTGCCACAGCAAGGATACGATCCTTGCGTAACCGGATCCATCTCACCTGTCCAATTCCCCTAAAAACATGGATCCCGACTTGTAAATTATGTTGTAGGTCGCGCCACCCACGCTTATGGTCTGTCCGTCAGTGGCAAACCTAAAGTCTGGAGGAACCGTGTTCTGAATAACTATGAAGTCTGGGGGAGAGGTTTCTAAATACGTGCTTATTTCACGAAATACGCGAAAGCGGAACCAATTTGGATACCAGCCTTGGCTAAGGAACTGGTTTGAGAAGAATCTACACTGCGTACGCATGCCGGTGTAGAGATAGATCACTGGATCGAACGTGTAACAGTACAGTGAGGTATTTGTTTGGTGGCTCCGTGTGATAATTTGATTGGCAAGTGTCTGCGCTGGCAAGCTCGAGTAGATTCCTTCCGAGTGGAATGTTAGATATTTTTCTCTGGACATAAGGCCCGTAGCAAATGTAAGAGGAACAACGAAGTACTTAATGTTAATTACAAGCAGTAAAATTGGAACGCTATACAGTGGCAATCTGAAAATACTAAGATTGGAATTGGCATTTAGGCGTTCTCTGATAATTTCCCACGCGAACCCCGCGGCGAGAGCAGCCGGCATGGTCATAACTACGAAGTGATAAATCAAATACTTGCCTTGCAAGGCTACGGAAACCAATCCCAAGAATGTGAGAATTGCGCACAGTTTTCCGAAGCGTGTAAACAAAGCAATGGCCAAGGAAATAAGAGCCCCAATGAAATGTAACGGATAGAAGGAAAACCAATTGCATTGCAGTCTTACGCGGGTCCATGATGGTAATTCCATCGTCTTTGCATAGTCCACCTGCACCGCGTTCAGCTCGGCGAGATAAGGGCCCAGACCATTAGCGTATAGGTACGCATAGATGGGAGCCAGGACAACGATCAGACCAACCAACGTGCCGCCAATCGCTTTGACGTAGTTCTCCTTTTTTGGCCAGCCGATGAAGAACGCCGGAAGAATCAGGATGGTCATTGTCGGCTTAATCAGAATCGACGCAGCTAGACAGACTCCAATGATTGCAAATCTTCGCGTGAAAGACGACTCCCTTCGATATGCCTCGACATAAGCCCAGACACAGAACGGCATCGCCAAACTTTCGCTTTGGCTCAGGTTGGTGAAGTTAAAGCAGGCGAAGTACGCGATCGCATAATAAATGCCGGCGAAATAGTGGTACCTCGCCCCAGTTGTCTGGCATACAATGCGATTCAGGCCAAGCGCGATGAAAAAGACGCAAACGATGTCGAGCAGTCTTGGACCGTAATCCTGGGTTCCGACCAGGAACTGCGGCAACGCGTAGAGAAGATACGTGCCAACCGGCTTAATGTCCCAGGCATCCCGGTAGGGCAAGTACCCATGCATCCAGCGGTCCGCAACATATTGGAACACGGACTGATCGATGCCCAACGGGTAGTACAGAATCGGCAGTCCGATTGCGGCGGCGAGAAGGGCGGCGACCCACGCATGAATGCGAGCGCTCCTTGCACTTTGCCCCGACCCGATCTCCGACATCTAGAGGAAAGGACGTTTGGGGTCCAATTTTGGGAGCTACAAGGAAGGTGGTTTTACAACCTGGCCGATCTTCGCACTCTCTACCGCGGCCAAAGCTACCGCAACCGCGCGAGCTCCATCTTCGCCGGAAATCGGCACCGGTCGACCCTCTTTAACCGAAGCGAGAAACGAACTCAGCTCCTGATAGTAAGGATCGTCTTGCGCCGAGATCGCATTGTCGGCAAAGGTTTTGCCTTCGATGGTCGTCCGCAAGGCGATGTTTTGCCGAGAGTCGTGCTGGATGAGCCCCTTGCTCCCAGCGACTTCAAAGGTTGTTCGGAATCCCCCTGGATCCATCCACGTCGCCTCCACATGGGCAACCGCCCCCGATTCGAAGCTCAATGTCGTCAGGGCATAGTCCGCCCCGGAACCACGCGTTATGCCCACTGAACGAGAATAGACTTTCGTGACGGGTCCAAGAGTCCAAAGGAGCCAGTCGAAATCGTGAACTGCAAGGTCCAAAAGTACTCCGCCGGAGCGAGCATGATCCTGAAACCAGCCCCTCGATCCCATGGGTGCCAAGCCACCTCGTCGAGTTCGAGCCGCCGCCGGAGTGCCAACGGCGCCTTGTTTCACCAACCGGTTTCCCGTCGCGAAGTCTGCAAAGTAGCGAACCACCTGCCCCACCATGAGAGGCACTTCCGCCTTTGATGCGGCATCGATCAGGGTCCGACAGTCCTCCATGGTTCGCGCAATCGGCTTCTCGATGAAGACCGCGCGACCATTCGCGATTGCCGCCAATCCGGCTTCAAGGTGGAGATCGGTCGGCAGGCAAACGTCGACGACGTCCACCTTGCGGATGAGTTCTTCTACCGAAGCTAGAGGCTGAGCCGACCACTGCTTGGAAAAGGCCTCCGCCTTTTCGGGGAGCGGGTCGAAGAAATAGAGATCGACGTCGGACATCTTGCGGTACTGCCGGGCGTGGACATTTCCCATCCCACCGGCGCCCAAGATTCCAACTGAGGTCATCAGCCGATTATATCCAGAGCCTCAGTTCGCAGTTCATCGCAAAAGCTTCGAGTGGGAATCCGGCGGGGTCGTCTTTGCGCCCCGGGGAGATGGCTGCATGCGTCGTGATGTATTTCAGATCTTTGTAAGTCTGCTTCAGCCGGTGGACGATAAATTGCGCCTCCGCGATTTGCGCTTCGGTGAACGGATCTTTTCCGTCGTTCAGGTTCACGAAGCTGATGCCGACCGAATACTCGTTCACTCCATCGCCCTGCGGACCCTTCGAAGGACCGGCATGAAAAGCGACATCTTTGGGGGAAACGCACTGGACTGAAGTGCCGTCCCGATCGATCAGAAAGTGGTAGCTGAATCCTCTTTCTCTGAGAATTGAAACCGAGCCCTTCAGGGTCGGCTCGACGGTGGCATGAAGCACAACCGTATCGACCACGGTCATTGGCTTCCGCGGCCTACGCTCGAGTGGAGGACTGAGATATTCGATCTTACATTGTTACCCGGTCTGAGGAACCGGATGAAGTTCCCCGTCGGAAAGCTCGGCAAAAGTCTCAATGACGGCCTGGGTCAAAACCTCCGCATCATGCATGCCTTCGCAACATCCTTCGACGATTCCGCATTGTTCACAGCGGAAATGTGATCTTTCTTCGCGGGCGGGTCGGCCACACCGCGGACACCTTGTTTCGCAAACCCTAAGCAAATTGTTAACCCCAAATAACGTGCAACCGAAAGGACGGAGCACACTTACCGAAAGTGTCGGTTCGCTTACCCGGTTTTATTACTGGCAACTCGTTGGCGGTTCAAAACTGGAGTCACGAAGTAAACTTCGCCTTCGCATGAAGTTCCCATATTCGATGCTCCGCGACTTCGTTGAAACCGATTTGACCGCCGAACAAGCGGGCGACCTTTTCACGATGGCCGGATTTGAATTGGAGGGCATCGAGGCGGCGGGTGATGACTCCGTCCTGGATATCAAGGTAGTCAGCAATCGGGGAGATGGACTAAGCGTCTTTGGCTTGGCTCGCGAAATACTTGCGAAAGAACCCAGCAGTAAGGCGACCGAGTTGTATCGACGTGCATGCGACGGCTTTGCTAATCAGTCGGTTAGGGCGTCTATCGCTCTTGATTCGAGCGTGGCGGAGATCCAATCGGCCGATTGCTTCCGTTTTGCCTGCAGAGAATTCGATGGAATTCAATCTGCTGAGTCTCCAGGTTGGATACAGGCTCGATTGGAAGCCGCGGGAATGCGACCGATAAGCCTGCTGGTCGACCTCACCAATTACGTGATGTTGGAACTTGGCCAGCCGCTTCACGCCTTTGACCGCGATAAGTTGAAAGAGGGCCGGATCGTGGTTCGGAATGCTCGTCCTGGAGAAAAACTTACAACTCTGAATGGCATCGAGCATGACCTGAGTGGCCAGATGATGATCTGCGACGCCAAGCATCCGGTAGGCGTGCCCGGTGTTATGGGCGGATTGGAAACTGAAGTCACTGAATCGACCTCGCGGATGCTCTTGGAGTCCGCAAACTTTCGCAACACCACGGTTCGGAAGACGCGGAAGCAACTCGGTCTGAACACTGATGCAAGCTATCGGTTCGAGCGCAGCGTCGATCCAGAGGGTGTTGTCCGCGCGATCGAGCGTTTCACCGAGCTTTTGCTGCAGAGCCAGGCCAATGTTGCGGTCTCAAACATCGTCGATCACTATCCGGGTAAGACCACCCGAGAGGCAATTCGATTAAGGCTGAACCGCGCAAACGTGCTACTCGGGATGGAGATTCCGGCTGACCGCGCGTTGCATTACCTAGCGAGTCTTGGATTCGTGGTTCGGGAAGGCGGTACGGAATGGTCGATGATTCCGCCGAGTTGGAGGCCCGACGTGGTCCGCGAAGAGGACTTGATCGAAGAGCTCGGGCGAGTTCACGGTTACGAAAAGATTCCAGAGTTGCTTCCCGAGGGGCAAACTCCGGTTGGCGGACCAACCCCCGAACTGTTCCGTGTCGATCGCCTCCGGAGCGCGTTGGTGGCCGCAGGCTTCACCCAAATCATAAGCCATTCCTTGCGGGACAGTCATCCGCTAGATGGGCCTGAGCCGTGGGTTGCGCCTACCAATCCCGCGTCGCCTGAAATGTCCTTGCTTCGGAATTCCCTTTTGCCTTGCTTAGCGGATGCCGCAGTCAGGAATGGAGGCAAGGATGTGCATTTGTTTGAAACCGGAGCGGTTTTTGCAGAAACCGGCGGGCGAAGGAAAGAAACCAAAGAACTAGGACTGCTAAGCTGCGGAAACTGGCAGCCGGCCGGCTGGAGTGCATCTCCTGCGGCAGCGGTGGACCTTTTCAGCGTCAAGGGCAAGTTGGAAGACGCATTTTCGCTGGCTGGGGTTGAAGCTGACTTCATCGCCGCATCGACCGAAGATCCAAGGTTTCATCCCGGGCGGTTCGCCTCGATCCATATCGGTCGGGAACACGCCGGAGTGTTGGCTCAGATTCATCCCGACGTCGCCGAGAATCTGGGCTTGCCAGAAGAAACCATCCTGGTGCAGTTGGATTTGTCCGCACTCGGGGCTCTTCGGGAGCCCGAGTACACGCCAATCAGCCGAAATCCTGCCGTCCGTCGGGATATCAGCTTTGAAATTGCAAAGTCGACGCCGTTTAGCAAGATCGACCAAACCATCATTCAGGCGAGCGGTCCCACGCTAGAGAAGCATTGGCTGTTCGATGTTTATGAAGGCAAGGGGATCGCCGAAGGCAATCACTCCCTAAGCTTGGCGTTGCAACTGCGCAAACCGAATTCGAATTTCACGGATGAGGAAGCGAACCAGGTGCGGCAGCAGGTCGTGGAGGCGCTTGCCTCGCTGGGGGCGAAAGCGCGGTAACGGTCAGGTCCCAGACTCCAATTGCCAGCATTGTAACGAACAGCGACCGCATCGCCATTGGCCAGTAGTGGTAGTGATCGAATCGGTTCAGCCAAGCCATTGGCAGAAACGCCAAACAGGACAGGGAATACCCGGTGGCCGCCAGAACCCAGTGTCGTCGCAGACTTAGAAAGCCCGCCACGTTTCCATAAGCGATCCAGATTGCTTCGTAGACTTGCTTTCCTATCAAAACAATCCAGCCCAAATCCAGAATCTGCAGCGCGAAATAAAGCGTGGTTAGGCAGGGAAGAATATACGTTGCAAGGTCCATGTAGACCCCTGGTCCGGACCGGAATTGCTGGGATTGGTATGAGGACACGCCTTCCGGCAGGAAGCTTCTGCGGGCAATGTAATAGAGAATCAGTAGCCCCCAAGAAAGGATTGGCCAAATCCAACGCACTTGGTACCGTCGGTACCGGAATGACACGCCAACAGCAACCAACGCCGCAGGTAGCATAACCGCTTGCTCGTAGCTGCCCAACGCCAGCGCGCAGAACAGCAGACTCGCAACCGCCCAAAGCACGTCGAATTTTCCGCCCGACTCGGTCGCCGAACTGCTTCGGGTGCCCGCCGGTT
>DATFHI010000247.1:0-3868 GCA_035248525.1 Fimbriimonadaceae bacterium
GTGGATTTGGCAACCCAGTGCATGATGGGCAAAACCTTGCAATCGCTTGGATACGAGAGTGGCCTTTGGGAGTTGGTTCCTCAGAAGAGCGCCGCCAGTCCGGCTTGCGCAATCGATGAGGTTGCGGACCAGTTTGGTTTGCAAGAAGGACTGAAGCCGGCCGTCCGGGGGCGAGTCATTCCCGAGTCTGAATTCCAATCAGAGAAGGTAATTCCCAGAGCAGCCCCCATCCTCTACGCCGTCAAGGCGCCAGTCTTCAGTTTCCAGAAACTGTCCAAGGTCGAACCGAGCCTCGGACCCGAAATGAAATCCACCGGGGAGATCCTCGGTATCGACCGGAACTATGAAGCCGCGCTCTATAAGGCGATGGTCGCCAGCGGAATCCATTTCAAGGGCGATGGCTATGTTTTGCTGACGGTTCGGGATGAGGACAAAGCTACCGCCGTTCGCATTGCCAAGGGACTACAGGAATCGGGGCGTTCCCTCGCGGCAACTCCCGGCACTTCCCAAGCATTCTTGGATGCAGGTCTGGATTGCCACCGGGTGAACAAGATCCAAGACGGCTCACCCAACATTCTGGATTTGATTCTGGAAGGCAGAGTTTGCCTCATGATCAACACCCCCTCGCTTACGGAAACGAGTGAGAGCGAAGCGGCGCGAATCCGCCGCGCCTGCATTGAGACGGGAGTTCCGTGCGTCACCACGATCGACACGGCCGAGGCGCTAATTAAAGCCCTAGATGTCTTCAGCGACCCTTCTCGGGCAAGCTGTCTAAGGCTTGAAGAGTACTTCCAGCCGGTCTAATTCGCCGGCGGTGGTGTTCCCCGATTGCCGCCTTGGAAGAAGGCAGGATCAAAGAATGGAATCTTCTTGAACGCCGCCATTCGCTCATCTATTTTCTTCGAGAAATCCGCGGGCAGATTGCTCATTTTGTAGACCGGAGAATTGGCGGACATGCGATCGTCATTCAAAGATCGCTCCAGAGTGACGCCATCGGCGACCGTGAAGGTGAAGTCATAGACGGTGCGATCTCCCAATCTAACTTCGTCGATGGTTGGCATGAAGGACGCGGCCTGTTCCATCCCGGGCATCTCCTTGAACATTTTGAGCATCGCAAGTTCGTCAGGACCAAGGACCGCGTTGCCAAACATCGCGGGGATATTGCCGGTGGGTTTGGCGACTTTGTCCTGGGTCAGCTTCATTTCCAAATAGCCTTCGGCAGGCAAACCGTTTGGCATCACTTCGGTCGGTTCCGACCGATAGTCCCCGCCGAATTGACCAAACAGCGCACCCCGCAGGAAGCTCGGCATCTCAAAGTCTGGCTTCTTTGCGTTTGGATTCTTGGCATAAAGGTTGGTCTCCGGTCCGAATGCCATTTGCCGCAATGAAGCCGTTTGGGTTGGGTTCATTTGGGCGATTGCAAGCCGACCTCCCTCGCTGAGAGAGCGCTTCTGGGTGGGGCTCATTGCTCCATAAAACCGAAGCATGTCCCAGCTCACTTGGCCGCCCATACCCGACTGAACTGCATTCGGCGCGAAAATCATAAAGTAGGAGAAGGTCGCTTGGTCTTCCATTGGGGAATTCGAGCGTTGGGCATATGCCGCCAAGTCATCCAGCGTAACCGCGCCTTTAGCCGTCACCGTTCGTAAAAATGTGCCGAGCGCAACTCGGTCGATTCGGTTTGCGCGGGAATCTGCCGGTTGGGTCGGACGAGCAATGATCCACTGGCCGGCGTCCGTAACCTCCACCTTCCCTTTGATCGACTCCAAATATGCACTGGGTAACAGCGCCTCACCCTTTGGCATCATCATTCCCATCATGGATTCCATCGTGTCGGGCAGCACCGCCACCAGATTCTTTTTCCGCTGACCGGCAATCGCAATCAGCGCTTCGGAGTGGCGGAACGAGAGAGGATCGTATTGCTCGGGATTTAGGAGCTTGGCTCGCAGCTCGTCGCTCATTTTGGTAGGCGACGAGGACATCGTCATGACGTTCGACATTTCCGCCAGCTCTTTCGTAGTGGCGGAAAACTCAATGGCTTTCTCATTCGCGGGTGCATTTGGGTTCGATTTGGGCTTCGGGAGACCGTCCGGACCAAATTCCAAGCCCACCATTTCGTCGAACATGGCCCCGCCGGCGGAGAGCATCTGGCTTCCGTTCACGACCACCTTGCCCTGCTCGTTGTAAATCTTCAAGTTAACGGTCAATCCACCGAGGAAAGGTTGACGGGCGCACACGAGTATCGCTTTAGAAGGAGTGCCCTCGATCGGCTTTTCCTCACCAAAGTCCCCAAACATCTCCCGCAACTTCTTCATCCGCTCATCTTCGGGAATAGGGTGCTCTGATCGCTCGCGCTGCCGCTTGATAAGCTCCTGGTTATAGTCTGCAACTGCCTGCGCAAGGATCGCATTTGCCCCGTTTGGCAACGGACGTTGCATGCGGTTGGGGTTGCTGGAATACACCACCCGCGACTTCTCATCGATTGCGGCCAGGTTGGTCGCCCCGATCAACTGCATCAGCTTGATCGTCGCCCGGCCGGGGGCTCCACCGCCAAGCATGAACGACATCTGCATGCGCGCGGCGGCTTCCTCTTTGGTCTCTTTGGACTTGGGATCTACCTTTGGCGGGTTCAACGATTCCACCAACTCTTTCAAAGACTTCGCGAGGGCGGCCGTGTACTCGGCGCGCTCCTTCTGCTCCTCCTGCCGACGGACGACGGTATCCGCCACCAACGCCTCGCCGCCTTCAGCCGCTTCCCAACGTGCCGACAAAGCCTTGGCCAGTTGCGCCTTCAATTCGGTCAACGGCATGGTCTGGACCGAAACGATCACGATGTCGCGATTCACCGCCGGCGACGCAGTCAGTCGCAATCCGGCCTGCTTGCCAATCTCGTCCAGGGCCCGTTGCACCGGCACCGCCACCGTTTTATAGGTGATCTTGGGGGAGGCGTCTTGGCCAAAGACCGATGCAATGGCCAACCAAGCAGTACCGGCAACAATCAAACGCGAATTCATCATCGAGAAGGCTCCAGGTCCGAAGATTCTTGCGTCCCTTCGCGACGCCCATAGCGTAACACCGAAACACCGAGAAAAGTAGTTGCGCCAAACATGTCCAGCCCAACGTCCCACGGTGATCCGCTTCTATCAGTCGCCAGGAGTTGGTGCGATTCATCGTAGAGTGCGAATATCAGGGCCATTGCCAGCGCAAAACCAACCGCCGACCCCCTTGGAGAGGCTCGTCCGATTCGATAGGCATTCCAGGCGAGAAGACCGTAGAAAGTGAAGTGGATAATCTTTCGGATCGTGATGACGAGGAACTCCGCTTGCGCCGCAGTAAGTCCAATCCAATCCAGGAAGAATCGGCTCATCGGCTGCGGACTTCCACTGGACCCGCTGAAGTGCACCACCAGCCAGCCCATCAACAGGAGCAGCGTCAACCGACCAAGATGCGGCAACCGCAAACCATGCAGCGCCAACCCGCAAACCAACGCCAAGACGGGAATGATCCAAACTCGGTCCGACCACTCCACCAACGCCGCCCCCGCGGAGAACATCGCCCCAACGAACAGCCCCGCGCGGCGAAGTTCCCGCGGCCACAGAAGTAGCAGCGTAACCGCCCCGCAAAGTATCCCCAGCATCGACAGACCAGTGTCGCATGCCGGACGGTAAGATTGTTCCCATGCCGGTCCCGAATCCTGAGCAATTTGCGCAAATCTTGAAGTCAGCCCAAGCCAACGACTATGCGATTGCGTCGATCAACGTCACCTCGACGAACACCCTCAACGCCGCCCTCGCTGCGTTTGCCGAGACCAAAACCGATGGCATCATCCAGTTCAGCACCGGCGGCGCGGAGCATGCCAGCGGACCGA
>DATFHI010000248.1:0-5766 GCA_035248525.1 Fimbriimonadaceae bacterium
TGCCCGCCAGTGCTCCCCGCCGTCGCCTGAACCGTAGAAGCCGCCGTCGTTGCCGTTGAACTGCCGCTTGGGATTGGTAGGGTCGTACCAGAATGCGTGGTGGTCGGAGTGGTTGCGGTCCGCGATCTCTTGGAAGGTCAGGCCGCCATCTTGGCTGCGCAGTAGGCTGACGCCGGTAACCACGACTTCATCCGGGTTGGATGGATTCACGAATACACGGCCGCAATAGTAGCCAAGGTGGTCGCCCAAACGATTCGGGTGGGTTTTGCGCCAGGTCTTGCCACCATCGTCGCTTCGATAAAGTTCCTGATCCACAATGCCAAACTCGAATACATTCCGATTGCGGCGGATCATCTCCGCTTTGATGTCGGACAGCTTCATCTCGCCCTTTCGCATTTTCTCCAAGGTCTCGTCCATCTTCACGTCGGTAGGAAGGAAGCGGCGGAAGAAGCGGTCCAGGGCATCTTTGTCGATATCCAAGAATGTTTTTTCGTCGATCCGCATGAGCCGACGGGCAGTAAGTTCGCCGCTGGGTTGGCGCTCGTCCGCATCGGGATCCTCGTCGCGGTTTTGGTTGTCCACCCAAGCATAAATGCGATCCGGCCGACTGGGGGAAATTGCCAGCCCGATGCGGCCTAAATCGCCACCATTGGGAAGACCATTGGTGAGTTTCGTCCAGGTCTTACCAGCATCCACCGACTTGTAGATGGCGCTTCCGGTTCCCCCCTCGAGGAAGTTCCAAGCGCGTCGATCTCGCTCCCATGCCGCCGCGTAGAGCACGTTAGAGTTGCGCGGGTCCATAACAAGATCGATAACTCCGGTGTACTCGTTCATCTTCAGAACTTGAGTCCACGTTTTGCCGCCGTCGGTGGTTTTGTAGAGCCCACGATTAGGGTTTTGCGAATAGAGCGCGCCAATCGCCGCAACGTAGACCGTATTCTCGTTTCGAGGGTCGATCAGCACCCGGCCGATCCGGTGCGTCTCATTCAGCCCCACGTTCTTCCAGGTGGCCCCGCCATCTTCGCTCTTGAATACACCCGTCCCGGAATAGCTCGTTCGCTGGCTGTTGTTCTCACCGGTACCGACCCAAATCGTTCTGCCGTCCCGCGAAACTGCGGTGTCGCCAATCGCGTAGCAGCTTTGATTGTCGAACAGAGGTTTCCAGGAGTTGCCGTCGTCTTCCGTAACGTACAAGCCGCCGGTCGCATAGGAGACAAACAGTTTGTGCGGATCGGATGCGGGCGCCTCGATGTCGATGACTCGGCCCCCCTGCTGCTCCGGACCAACCGAACGCCACATGATGTTGCCAAAGACGGAGTCGCGCATCATTTGTTGCCGCTTGGCGAAGGAGGCTAGGCGGTCGGCGGCGGAAGTGCCATGCACCGCCGGAAGCATAAACTTCTGCTTCTCATCTGCCTTGTTTTGGCTCGACTCACCTCCCGCCTGCTTGGGAATGTCCTCGTCGGGGTCTTGCGCGTGAGACGCAACCGGGAAGCAGAGCACGAGGCTCAAGGCAAAAACGAAGAGACGTCGCATTACAGCCTATTTCTACCTAATGTCGCGGCGAATCTGACGAGAATCCTCGTTTCCGACGTCAGAATGAGGTCATGGCGATGCCCGAAAAGCTCCAATCGACCTTGGATGATTTAGCCTTGTTTACTGATCGGGCCGAGCGCATAGACGCTCTAATTTCTATCGGCCGCCGCTATGTCAGACCAGGTGAAGAAGTGGTCCCTCGAACTCCGGAAAACCGCGTCCCGGGTTGTGAGTCGGAGGTGTTTGTGACATCCGAGCCGCTGGATCAAGGGCGAAAGTTCTGGATCGCAGTGGACAATCCACAGGGAATCTCTGCCATGGCGCTGGCGGTGATATTGGATGAAAGCCTCTCCGGTCTACCGCCGGCAGAAGTGCAAACCGTACCGGAGGAAGTGGTCTACGAGATTTTCGGAAATGAGTTATCCATGGGCAAAAGCCTGGGCTTAACCAACCTGGTCCGCATGATCAAACAGGAAGCCTTGAAGTGATCCGACGCGCCCAACTGTCTGACGCGGCTGCCATTGCGGAGCTTGCCGGTCAATTGGGATATCCAACTGATCCCGATGAGATGCAGCATCGTCTTTCGAAAATGCTCCATGATCCCCAACGAACGATTCTCGTTGCCGAAGTCGATGGCAAAGTTGTCGGTTGGACGACGATAAAGGTCGAGGCCGAGCTAACCCAATCGCCGTATGGGCTTGTTTCTGGGTTGGTGGTCGATGAGCGACACCGCGGCCGGGGAATCGGTCAGGAATTGCTTGAAGCGGCCGAAAATTGGGCGGCCGAGCAGGGACTCGCTAGACTCAGGTTGCGAGCTAATGAAATCCGAGAAGATGCTCATCGCTTCTACTTGAGAAACGAATTTGAAATGAAGAAAAAGCAGTGTCAGTTTGAGAAAGAGTTGGGGAGGGAATAAACTCCCTCCCCCATTACCAATTAGCGGAGGCCCCCGCCGGTCTTCTTCTTCGCTAAGGCTTTCTCGATCGTATCTACGATCTTTTCGCCACGAAGCGAGCTAACGGTGGCGAGGATTTCGCCGGTGTCGCCGTCTACCAAGAGACAGAAGGGTATGGCGCTTACGTCATACTGCTCGCCCTGGGTGGTGTTCCAGAATTTGCCGTCGTATACATGTCGCCAAGTCATTCCATTTTTGGCGGTGAAGTCCTTCACCTTGTCGGCTTGATTCTCCTGGTCGAAGCTGATGCCAAGGATCTCAAATCCATTGTCATGGAGCTTCTCGTACGCTTTTTTTACGTTAGGCAATTCGGCGATGCACGGGCCGCACCAAGTTGCCCAGAAGTCCAGCATAACGACTTTTCCCTTATAGTCATTGGGGAAGTCCACCGGCTTACCGTCCAGGCCAACCGTTTTGAACGCCAAAGCTTTCTTACCGAGCGATAAGTCGGGTGGCATTGGCGCCATCGGAAGCGCAGTCGGCGCTTTGGCAAGGTTGAATTTTCCGTTATTCAAAGTCAGAACATACGTCGTTCCAGTGAAATTGAACGGCGTACCTTGCTTGACGATCTCGCGGAAGTAGCTGATCTGCTTGTTTCCATCGCGGTCGATAGATAACGTGGTAGTCGGGGTTGGGTCTCCGGCGATGAAGGAGCTGTAGTCCTTACCGTCCAAATTCAGAGTAACTTCATAACCGTAATCGGAATAGTAAAGAACTACGTCCTTTAGTTGCGGTCGCTCTTTGGCGTCGAACCGATAGAAATTGATCGTCGCGGGCTGGCCCTTGCCAATATCCACTTTGGAGTTGCCAAAGTAAGTGTTCTGACCAGCTCGCTTTTCCCAGGCGATGCCGTCGTTGGTCAGATTGCCGTCGCCGTTCATGTCGACAAACAGTCGAGCGGGCTTGCCCTCTGGTTCGTCGAGAATGATCGCAACCTGTTTCGGACCGAACATCAAGGTCCCGTATCGAGGAGAAACGAGATCGGCGGGCTTTTTGGTAATGCCCGTCGCGTCGGCGGTCAGGTTACAGCGAATGGGAACATAGCCGCCGGCTTTGGCAACGGCTCCCGAGGGAATGAACGTCGTCTTGACCCCGTCCACCGGTGCGGAGACCGTTAACGCCAAGGCAATGGAAATAAGCATAGTAAAACCTCCAAGGCTTCTTATTTGAAAATATACCAACTACCGCTCGATGGGCACCCCGACTAAATTGCCCCATTCCGTCCATGAACCGTCGTAGTTTCTAACGTTCGGATATCCCAGCAGGTACTTGAGAGCGAACCAAGTGTGGGAGGATCTTTCTCCGATGCGGCAGTAAACGATCACATCATCGTTTGCATTCAATCCCGCCTCCGACTCGTACAGCGATCGCAGCTCCTCGGCGCTTTTGAATTCACCGGTGTCTGGATTTACCGCCTTCGCCCAGGGCACGTTTTTCGCTCCCGGAATGTGGCCGCCACGGAGGGCTCCTTCGTTTGGATATGCCTCCATATGAAGTCGCGTCCCGTTGTATTCCTCGGGCGAGCGCACGTCGATCATCTTCCCGCCCTTTTGCTGATGAGCGAGGACTTGATCTCGAAATGCCCGCTGAACCGAGTCATCCCTTACCCTTGCGGGATAGTTGGTGGGAGTAAACGTCGGCCGGTCGGTGCTAAGTGGGCGATTCTCGGCCGTCCACTTCAGTCGACCTCCGTCCATGATCGTCGCATTCTGGTGGCCGAACAATTCGAATACCCAGAGCGCATAAGCCGCCCACCAGTTGTTCTTGTCGCCGTAAAAGACAATCGTGGTTTCCGGCGTAATCCCGAGTCTGGACGCAAGGGCATGAAATCCCTCCTGCTGGAGATAGTCGCGACGGATTGGATCATTCAAGTCGCGCGTCCAATCGACTTCCGCCGCGCCGGGAATGTGGCCACTGGCATAAAGTAGGGGGTCCTCGTTCGATTCCACGAGTCGCACATTAGGATCGTCGAGATGGGCAGCAACCCAGTCTGTACTTACCAAAGATCCGGGCGAAGCGTAACCCCGGGCGCTGATTTCTGCCATGCGCCCAGTCTACATCGCAATTGAATTGTTATTTCGGCAGGGGTAAGCCCATTGCCGAAAGGTAAGAACGAAGCTTCTCAATGCGCCCCGGTGTGTTCAATTCCAAATTAAACGGACGGGCCCGCGCGTCGACGATAATGCCGACGGTGCCGCCTTCCAATTTCTGAGTGACCTGCTTGCCCTTGCCTGCACCCACGTCGAAGTTCTTCTCAGGAGTAATAGTCAAGTTCTTAAACTCCTCGCGTCCGCACGGAATGATCTTGATCTGACCGACCGGGACTTTCAAGTCGACACCGTCGCCTGAAATCGAGACGCAGGCTTCTCCATCTTTCCCGGTACCAACTGGGGAAATGCAATGGCCGCATTTGACGATACAGTCGTACTCGAATACCTGCTTCGCGGCTTCGTAGAAGTGCTCGCTCAACACGCCGAGGTGGGGCATCATGAAGATGGAGTCGACGGTGAGCATCGTGATGCCCTCCGGTTGGTAGGCATCCATCATCATCAGCGCGGATTGGGCCCGCATGGGGGCGTGGCTCAGAACTCCGCCCGACCCGATGATCATGTCCAACGCCATCATTCGGACCAGGGTTTGGCCAGAATCCTGTTCGTTCATGAGTCGATCCAGGCCGCCTTGCTGAACTCCAACCAGGTTCCTCGCCAGACTCTTATGGTGGGCGAATGCCAGCCGGAGCGCTTCGCGGGCCACGGCGTGTTCGATCAGCAAGTCCTCGTAAGTGTGAGGAATGGTGGTCGGACGGATCATCTTGTTGCGAAGTCGATTGCGAACCTCTGCCGGATCAATTTCGAATGGAAGCCATCGGGCGATATTCTCTATCTTCGCCTCTTTCAAGACGTTGCAGATCGAATAGCTCATGCCCAGGTTCGCGGATACCGTGCGGTTATAGATTCGCTCGCCGGCGTCGTTCAAGAAAACGGAGAACACGTCGGTGGTAGCGCCGCCGATGTCCACACCCAAGATGTTGATCTTCTCGTTCTCGGCATACTCCTTGAGCAGCTTTCCAACTGCATTGGGAGTCGCCATGACCTCTTCGCTGGTCCAATCCAAAAGCTTGCTGTAGCCCGGTGCCTGCTGCATAACGTGCTCCAGGAACATTTCATGGATCTCCTCGCGGGCGGGACCCAAATTTTCCTTATCGAGTGAGGGTCGTAGGTTGTCCACCGCGTGCATCTCGATGTCGTTCCCCAAGACGGAGCTGACATTCGCCC
>DATFHI010000249.1:0-7352 GCA_035248525.1 Fimbriimonadaceae bacterium
GCCCAATGGATTCCAATTCCAATATCCCGTGAGCGACTATGTGTCCATCAAGGGCGTGCGATTGGAGAAGAATCCGATCGTTCCCGATGTGGAAGTCACTGCCGGGGCCGGGCAAGACGGCAAAGATCCCGTCGTGGATAAAGCCGTCGAGCGCCTGAAAGCAACTAGTTAATTACTTCTTGTAGCTCGACATTGTCCGGGTCAGGACAACCTCTACGGGGGCTCTGGACCTGACCCGGTTCCCAAACGAACCGCAATAGGCGCTCGCCAAACTGTTTTTGTCCCGTTCTGTCAGAGCGGTGTACACCGAAGTCGGCCCGAACGGATACATCGTATCTTGGGAGAACGGGCTGTGCCCGGAAAGGAATATGGCGTGCCCAAACTCGTGTTGTGCAGTTCGACGGAATCCATTCGCGACCTCATCAGCGGTCATCCCGGTCCAGGTCCTCAAGGTCATTTCTGCGCTGAAGGTCTCAAAGGTGGAGGGGCTGTATGTCCAACTGGTCTGTCCAAGCACGTCTCCGCTGCCGGGTTCGTTTTGAATGTTCTCAAATGTCACGACTAAGTCGGCCTGACTTTCACTTCCAACTTCCGTCGCCATCGTAATTCCAGAAACTTCGGACCAAGCGTTAAATCCTGCCATCGCGACATCGGACAGGTTCAGACCCTGCAAATTGGGATGGGAGGCGAAGAAAACTCGAATCGGAAAGTGATCCCACCAGTGCACACCATTAAGGTCGCCGGTGCTGGGGTCGACTTCCTCCAAGTAGTTCGGACTAAATGCATCGAGCGGGCAACCAAGCGGCCCGTCGCCAGTAGTGCCCCCGCCAATCGTGCCATCCCCACCTGCACCGGCGCAGGAAATTCCAATCAGCGACGCCGCAAACACCACAATGGGTAAGAAATGCGTCCAACGCAACTTCATCGCTCGCTCTCCAAAAAACATTAGCTAGTTTGACGATACTTCTGCAGTTTCCGGCCCAGGACCGAGGAAACCAATTCTGGTAGCGTAATTCCCAGTAAAGATGAGTGAGGCGTTAATCGAGACCCATGGTCTGGGCAAGGACTACGAGATGGGGGATGTCGTGGTCCATGCATTGAGGGAAGCCGATGTCACGATCAATAAAGGCGAATTCGTGGCTCTCATGGGCCCCTCCGGAGCCGGAAAGTCAACCTTCATGAACTTGGTGGGTTGCCTCGACCGACCAAGCAGCGGCGAGTACTTTTTGAACGGTGAGAACGTCGCCAACATGAACGATAACCAACTTGCCGAAATCCGTAATAAATACATCGGCTTCGTCTTCCAGAACTTCAATCTCCTTCCTCGCACCAGCGCGGTGAAGAATGTCGAGCTCCCGCTCATGTACGCCGGGGCAAAGGATCGAACGCATCGCGCGATGGCCGCGCTCGAGCGGGTTGGCCTCGGGCAACGCTCTCACCATAAACCGAGCGAGCTATCCGGTGGACAGCAGCAGCGGGTGGCGATTGCGCGGGCGATTGTGAATGATCCAGTTCTGCTATTCGGCGACGAGCCGACCGGCAATCTCGACTCCCGGACCAGCGTGGAGATCATGGCCCTGTTCCAAGAGCTAAACGAGCAGGGGAAAACCGTAATCATCGTTACCCACGAACAGGACATCGCTCAGCATAGCAAGCGCATTTTGCGCTTTAAAGACGGGCGGGTGGTATCCGATGAGCCGGTGTTGGAGAGGCTAAACGCCGCCAAGGAACTGGCCGAATTGCCCCCGCCCGAAGATTTGTAAAAAAAAAATTGAAATAGCCGCAATAGGGGTGTATCATGCTCCTGTGGGATCGGTTTCCCGGCAATTGAAACTGGATACTTTACTCCTCGGCTCACTAGCCCTCGGCAGCGTGATTGCGATTGGGCCCCTTACCGACGCAGTTCAAGATCGCTACCACGCACCACAAAATCCACGATCAGGACTGGCATTGTTCGAGAGAAATGACCCGCAACTGGGTTCAATCGGCTCTGTCCTTAAAGTTGGATCGGAACGTACGGTAGTCATTGTCTTGACTTCATGCAACTCATGCTCCGTATATGATATTGATCCGACATACAAGTTTAAATCGGCCGAAACTGTAGCCCTGTTCTGCGATGAGCCCACAAATCCTAAGGTCGTGCGACTTGCAAGAAGCCTGAATGCCTCATTATCGAAATCGACTAAGTCGACGTTGGCTTACTTGAATCCGACCTTCTCTCCGCGCATTTACGTCTTCAGTGGCAGAAGGCTGATTCACATTCAGAAATCTCCTGAACGGTGGGAGGAAGCTGTTGTCAAAGCAGAAGCCGCTCGCTAAATCAATCTCCGATTCGAACATTGGCATCATAACCGTGCTGGCTGCACCCCTGATCGGGCTTGTCCTAGTCGATGCAATTATTTTAATAATTGGTTATGCGGGACTAAGATCGAGCATAAATGCAACGACTAAGATGATCAGTTCGCGCACTATCATGTACGGTCACTTTATGTTTGCGGCCATTGGATTCTATACGGTAATTCTTGCCTCACGCTTAGGCAAAAAGGCAATCGCGATTGGTACCACTTCTTTGGTTATCGCGTACCTTATTTCCTCCCGTTACCGAGGGCCGTGGACATGGCAGGGTACGTTTCACTGGAATGCAGAAAGTCAGGGTCCATGGCTTTGGTCTGCAAGCGTAGGCATTGTAGCGGGCCTTTTAACAGTTTTATTCAATTCTTCATGGCGCACACGGCCTATTTCTGGAAAGGCGGACATTCGATCAATTTTGTTGCTGGCAATTGCAGGGGCTATTGCTTGGCTTTTGGAAGTGCAATGGCCGATAAGTTCGTTCATTGCTCCCACCCTGCATTTCGTTTTATTTAGCTATTCGGTCGTGCTCACTTTCATTTGGTACACCTACGTTAAACCGGAGTCTTCTTATGAAGAAAGCGTTCACGCTTACTGAAATACTTGTTGTTATTTCCATTATCGCGATCTTGGCGTCCCTAATCTTTCCAGTGGCTCAAAGCGCAAAAGCTAGAGCTAAGGAAAGCGCATGCATGTCCAATCTTCACCAAATTTATGTCGCCATGCAAATGTATCGAGAGGATTTCGGCGAGTATCCACCAACCCCAGGTAAGCCTTTTATTTTGGATTCCCCATATTTGGGCGGTTCAAGGTTAAGATGCCCTTCCAAAGCAGATCCTTGGGTCCTTGGGGACTACATGCTGAATGGTCCACCATTTAATTGGGGTTCTATCGATGAGCGTCCCTATTACGTGAAGATTTACGATGACTGCCGGAACAAGCGCGGCGATCAATTTCCGATTGCCTGGGATGATAATCACTCCGGGCAGGTGTATGACTATCAATTTGGTGGAGCCATATTCATCATTGTCCGTGAAAATGGGCAAGTTCAACGCGTGCCGTCGCAAAAGAAATATGACCTGTTAACTCTGACGCCTAATATTCCGTGTTTATTAACATAAGGAGTTGCGAATCTTTGAGTTGCAATGATAACTAGTAAACATCATGTTAAACGCTCGCGGAAAAAGCTCGCTTTTACCCTAACGGAACTATTAGTTGTAATTGCCATCATTGCGATTCTTGCTTCGCTTATTTTTCCAGTGACGCAAAGTGCGAAGGCCAGGGCCAAAGAGACTGCATGCATGTCGAATCTTCACCAGATTTATGTCGCCATGCAAATGTATCGAGAGGATTTCAACGAGTATCCGCCTAGCCCTGGAAATCCTTTCATCTTAGATACTCCTTACCTTGGCGGAACGCGACTTCATTGCCAAGCGAAGGATAATAAATGGGTGTTGGGCGACTACACCTTATACGGTCCACCTACCAGCAAGGTGATACCTCAAGAGGAGCGAACAGCAGCGATCGATGAGTACGAAAATTGCAGGGAGAAGAGAGGGGATGCTTTTCCAATCGCAGACGATCCTAACCACCGCAAACCGTTGTACGAATACAACTATGGTCTTGCCGTTGTGCTTTTAGTCCGGGAAAATGGAAGTGTACAGCGGATACCAGAAAGAAAGAGACTCGATCTGCTTTCGCTCGCGCCCAATATTCCATGCACTCTAAACCATTTGATTTGGAATCTTTGATAAATATACATTTGAGGAATAAGATGAATAAATCAATAATTGCGATCACCATATTCTCCGCAGTGATTTGCACCGTTTGGGCGGCTTGCAAGATCCCCATTATCAATGGTGCCCAGTGGGCGTAGTCCTGACTCCCAGCGGTGACGATGCCTGGACCTGCTGCGACTTCGAGCACTTGTGCACGAATGGGGATCCAAAGCGAAACTCTGTCACAGCAGACAAATACTATTGGTATGACCAGTATGGTGGACCCTATTTTTGTGTCCAGAATCCCTCGGCTCCCGATTATTCAAATCCTGGCAATTGTTGCTCGATTCCACCTTAGCTTATCGCTTTGACAGGATCGCTCAACCCGAGCGCCCGAAACGCCTTCGCACGGATCAGACATGCGTCGCAATGTCCGCATGCGTGGCCGTTAGCGTGGGGATCGTAGCAGGATTGCGTCAGCCCATAGTCCACGCCTAACTCCAATCCCCTCTGGATAATCTCCGGCTTAGTCCAAGCGATCAGGGGAGCGTGGATGCGTACCGGATTTCCTTCGACTCCCGCTTTGGTTGCCAAAGCCGCCATCTGCTCGAATGCCGCGATGTATTCAGGCCGGCAATCCGGATACCCGCTGTAGTCCACGGCATTCACGCCCAGAAAGATATCGCTCGCCCCGATGGTCTCCCCATATCCCAGGGCGATCGACAGCATGATCGTGTTGCGCGCAGGTACGTAGGTTATTGGGACTGATTCGAATTCGTTCTCCGGGCGGTCTTTGGGAACGGCCAGGTCATCGGTGAGCGCGGAACCGCCGATTACGCTCAAATCCACGCGAACCGTCTTGTGCTCATGAACTCCAAACGCCTCGGCAACACGTTCCGCCGCCTTTATCTCCGCGATGTGCCGCTGGCCATAATCCACCGTCAGCGCGTAGCATTCAAAACCGAGGTTTCTGGCGATCGCAAGGACGGTTGTGGAGTCCAGACCGCCACTGAGCAAAACCACGCACTTTGGCATGCTTCAGAGCTTACCGGGAGGTACCACTGGCGGCGGCTTCACGATCGTAGTCGCCGGCCATGATCTTTTCAAAGGCCCCGCTCAGCACCCACCGCTCCAATTGCTGAGTGCGATGCACCGGCATAGGATGGGTGTAGGTGCCGGTTCGGCTTAAGAAGATGAGGATCTTCCCTAATTCGTCCATCATCGTCGCGTCCTGGTAAGCCCGGGCCTGATCCATAAATGCCGTTCGGTCTTGCTCATGACGTAGCCGAGTTGGACCCGCGGTCAAGGCGATATTCGCATCCACGCTAAGGTCCAGGGATTGAGAAACTAATAACCCCGCTCGGTCCGCGGTGATCTCCGACTGCCGGTACCACTCTTCATATGCCAAGAGCAGCCCAATTGCCGCCACGTCTCCCAATCCAAATGTGCGACGTCCGACGAGCTCGATCAGCGGGAAGAGGACCGCACCAACTGAGCGGTAGAGCACATGTTTCGCCTTGATGTGGCCAAGCTCATGCCCCATCAGGTGGAAAAGCTCCTCGTCGGTGAGCGTGTCCACGATCGAGGATCGAAGTGTAATGTAGGGTCGCTCGACGCCGCTTGTCCAGGCGTTGGGAAACGGATTGCTCGTCAGGTAAATCTCCGGCTCCGGCATATCCAGAATGGCCGCCGACTCCTTGGCGATTTCGTAGAGCGTCTTGTATTGAGTTGGCCCACAACGGACCGACATGCTCATGTTGTAGCAATAAAACCAGCGATCCAATCCGAGTTCGTAAAACTTGTGGATGACCTTGGGCAGCAGTGGAATCTTTTGGAGCTTGTCCAAAGCCCATTTGTCGGTGTCGGCAATGAATGCGTCCGCCGAAATCCCTTCCAGTCGCTTGCGAGTCGCCATGTCAAGCAGTGTACGACGGACGTCGCCGATGGGTTGCCAGGTGGCCCATAACTTAGTTGCCTTTGATCTGAATACGCGGTTGGCCGGTGACGTCCTCACCTTTGAACTGCTTGAGATAATCCACCAGCGCGTCGCGGTCCAATATCCCGGTTTCGATGCGTTGACCCTTGGCGTCCTTGATCGAATTGAACCCATCACCACCACCGGCGACAAAGTTGTTCGTCACGATCCGGTACGTTCTGGCCGGATCGATTGGGTCGCCATTAACCGTGGCTGACACTACCCGCTTACCGGCCGGCTTGGAGACATCGTAAACCACGTTGGTCCACTTGGAAACATGCAGGGTGAGGCCTCTTCCATCTTCACCCCACCTTGCCGCACCAATCTCGAACGCGGCGAGCAGTTCGGCTCCGGTCAAGTCCACCACCGTCAAGGTATTTCCGAATGGCGAAGCCTGAATGACTTCCTCAAAGGTAATTGGACCTTGATCGATGTTCGCCCGGATTCCGCCGTTGTTCATGATCGCGATCTTGGTCCCCGATTTTTCGGTTGCGGCGAGCATCGCGTCGCAGATGATGTTGCCCAGAACCGAATTCCCCCGATTGGAGTTCTCCCGTCCAAGGGCGAACGGCGCCTGTGCAACCACGGTTCGCTTCAGGCTGTCGATGGGCTTATTGAATGCCGCTACCATTGCCGCCACCGTAGGGTCGTCGGGAATCGACTCCTCCACCAGGATGGGATTCGTATCCGCCCAGCTCTTCACCTTGCCCTGGTCGTCGAACGTCACCCTGATCCGGCCGAACACTTTGCCCCATTCCCAAGAGCTGACGAGCAAAACCCGGGATTCGGTGTTCTCCACTACGGTGGGATACGGTCCGGGAGGATTGGCAAATCCCTGGATGCCGGTGGGCTTTCCAAGGTAGGTATGCGAATGGCCGCCGACAATCACATCCAAGCCCGGACACTGCTTTGCAACTTGCTTTTCGAGGTCGTAGCCAAGGTGGCTTAGCAGAACGATCTTGTCCACGCCCTCGGACTTCAACGCCGCGATGGACTTATCGATGGAGTCAAATAGATTCAAAAGTTTTACGTTTGGTCCGGGTGAACTGATCGACGGCAGATCAGGGGTGGTCGCCCCGATCATTCCGATCTTCTGACCTCCCACTATCTTTATTGCATGTGGCTTAATAGCGGTGCGGAGCGCAGGTTCAGCCGAAACATCTAAATTGCTAGAGAGCACGGGAAACGTGGCGTGGCTGGCAAAATCCCCGAGCGCTCCCGGTCCGAGATCGAATTCATGATTTCCGACCGCCATGCCGTCGTAGCCCATGACGTTCAGAATGCTCAGGTCCGCAAAGCCTTGGTACTGA
>DATFHI010000250.1:0-9292 GCA_035248525.1 Fimbriimonadaceae bacterium
GACGTCGTTGGAGTGCCACGTGGCCTTGACCATTTCGTAGATGTACGAGAAGACCTTTTCTTCCACCGTGACCCGGGCTACTTCCTCGTGCATGGATGCTAATTCTTCGGCCGAAACAACCGCCTGAATTCCCTGCTCCTCAAGGTTTTGCGGACGGAAACCGGCGTGATGGCGCTTCAGGACTTCCACTTCTGCTTCTGGTGTCGGATATTCCACGATCACCTTCAGAAGAAATCGGTCCTGCTGAGCCTCTGGCAGAGGATAAGTGCCTTCGAAGTCGATCGGGTTTTGGGTAGCGAAGACGATGAACGGAGGCGGCAGCGGGTACGGCTCACCGTCGATGGTTGCACGGCGCTCTTCCATCGCCTCCAAAAGTGAGGCTTGGGTTTTTGGCGGCGTACGGTTGATTTCGTCGGCCAGCAGGACGTTTACAAAGATCGGACCTTTTCTCACTTTAAAGTCGGCAACTTTAGGGTCGAAAATAGTGGTGCCGATAACGTCCGATGGCATCAAGTCCGGCGTGAACTGGATTCGTCCATATTCCAAATTCAGGCTCTTGGCTAAACAGCGGACGAGGAGAGTTTTGGCAACGCCCGGAACTCCTTCCAAAAGCACGTGGCCGTTGGCCAGCACCGCTACCAACACTTGTTCGATTACTCGCTCTTGACCGGCGATGGCCTTTCCTATCTCCGCCCGAATCCGTTCCGCATGTCCCTGCACGCTCATGGTGGGCAAGGATACCGCGTCAACCGACCGAGCTTAACAGAAGCTTTACGAGCAGATAACTTTCATTTAACGGATCAGCTCCTTACTTATCCCGGAGCGTCCCAAAAATGAAAAATGCCTTTACCTTAATCGAACTACTTGTCGTAATTGCGATCATTGCAATTCTGGCCGCGATCCTATTCCCAGTCTTTGCTCAGGCCAAGATGGCAGCGAAGAAGTCTTCGGATTTGTCGAACACCAAACAGCAGGGCATCGCACTGCAGATCTATCTGCAGGATTTCGATGACACGTTCCCACAGGCGTACTACTACGCCAACGACTCGAGCAGCGCCGGCGGATACGTTCAGTGGTCCGGTCTTCTCCAGCCGTACATCAAGAATCTGCAGATATTCGTGAGTCCGGTAGACGAGTTGAAAGGAATGGCTCCGACCAACTTCTCCACCTCTTCCAACAACAAAGGTTTTGGCGTACCTGGCGGACAGACGCCCCAAGTCAATGCCGACATCGACATTCAGGCTCCGCGCTTGAGCTACGTTGCGAATGCCGCCGTCATGCCCCGCAAGCGGCGTACCATCGACCCGGCGAACGTCGTGAATGCCACCTCCATCGATAGCGTCTCCCAAACGATTGTCATCACCGCCATGACTTCCATTCCCGCGTGCATCAACGATGTGTCGAGCGCATCGGGAGTTGCCTACAAGAGCCACCGCCCGACCAATGCGGTCATGCGTGATCAAGGCAACACGGTTCCGTTCATTGGCGAAGCGGCGGCGGAATACGGCGCTCCGTTATGGGCGCTATCTTCCCAAAAGGCGATCGCCGACCTTAAGGCCTGCCGAACGAACAGCGCATTGGGTCTTTCCCACATCGTGTACTCCTCTCCATACCGATTCGGGGGAAGCGATCAGAAGCCTGGTGAAGGCGGCGCAAACTACGTCTTTGCCGACTGCAGCGCGAAGTTCTACTCATTGGGAGCAACTTTGAATCCAAACCGCTATCTCTGGGGTACCCGAATGTATTCCGCCGGTGGCGCGCAAATTTACCGGGCTGGCACTGCCGCGATTCCGGGAAACGAAGTGAATTAACCATACCGGTTTAGAGAATTGCTTTTGGGGGCGGATCTCCGCCCTCTTTTTTTGCATTTGGGGAGGTGGACTATAGGAAAAGTTGCCAGGTATGGAATATCGATTCTGAGCCTGGGAAACTTGGCCAGTGGGATAAGGATGAAGCTACGTCAAAGGATTCTGGCAGCCGTTGCCATTACCACGGTGGTATTGACGGGCGGAATATACATCCTGTTTAGCAGCATTCTCATTTCGAGTTACTTGGATCTTGAGCGGCGGGAGTCCATGCGGAACGTCGATCGCATTCGCGACGCCATGGATGGCCAAGCCCAAGATCTATTTCGCGGCACCATCGACTGGTCTTACTGGGATGACTGCTACAAATTTATTCAGGATTCGAATCCTGGCTTCGTCGAAGCCAACTTGCAGACGATGACTTTAAAGCTGGACGAGATGATTTTCTTGGACAGCAACGGCAAAATCGTTTACTCCAGACCTGTGCAGCGCACGCCCGGGGTGAAGGCGCCAGATGCGCGCGCTGTCCGGAAGCTTCTGGATTTTGATAAACCAAAGGGTATCTCCAACCACGATCGAGAGATTGGCGGCCTAATGCAAATTGGGGATCGAGTCATGATCATGTCGGCTCGAAAGATTCTGAACTCAGATCGCAACAAGGAGCCCAAGGGTTGGCTTGTTTGGCTCTTGTACATGGATCAAGCCGAGCAAAAGAGCCACTCTGATCGCAGCCATATCGACTTTGAACTGTTCCCTATAAGCTCCAAGAACCTACCCCGCGACATCGAAGAATCCAAATCCAAATTGAGTGGAAGTAATTCTGCCTTCTCCAAGTCAATTAACGAAGATGAGGTTTTTGGCTACGGAACGATCCTCGACTTTCGTGGCGTGCCTTGCGCTATCGTGAGGGTCAAAGAGCCCCGCCTGATCTATCACCAAGGAAGAGAGAGCATCCAGCAAATGACCGCATTTCTCTTCCTGACGGCTTTACTATTCAGCATCGTTTTCATATTTCTGGTCGATGCATTCGCCCTTAGGCGCATTGCAAGTTTGAGCATGCAAGTGGAGCGCGCGACCGATCAGCGGACTTCGACGAAACGGATCTCCTTAAGTGGTAACGATGAATTGACTTGGCTGGCATCCAAGACCCAGGATATGGTCGCGAAACTCCAGGAACGCCGAGAGCAACTCCGACAAAACCACGACTACCTCCAGGAAACAGTGTCAAAGTTGGCTTCCGCGAAAAGCGTCCTGGAGTATGCGGTTGAGGGAATCGGCTTTATCGACAAAAACGGCTACTTTTCGGTTTCCAATGGATCACTGGCCGCTATGTTAGGTTACGGCCGGGAGGAGCTTTCCGACGTTTCTTGGAAGGGAGTCATTGAACCTGCTTATCACAAACGTTTCCAGGAAGCACTGATGAACTCGCAGAAACAGCACAAGGTCAGCCTGGAACTCACGGCTTTGCGGAAGTCTGGCGCGGAATTTCACGCCGATGTTGTTATAGTGCGACCCGAAGGTGAAGACGATGTCGAGCAGGGCTACCACCTGTTCATTAAGGACATTTCGGAGCGCAAATGCCTTGAGACTCGTATTCAGCATCAGGCGTTCCACGATAGCCTTACCGGCCTGCCAAACCGGGCTTTATTCATGCAGACATTGGGCGAGGCGGTTGGGCGGGCAAAAGAGTCCGGCAACGCGCTTTCCGTTCTTTTCTTGGACCTCGATAACTTCAAGATTATCAACGACAGTCTGGGGCACGAATCTGGCGACCAACTCCTCATCAAGATCGCCGGCCGGCTGAGAGATTGCCTCCGGGCCGAAGACATGATCTCGCGGTTAGGCGGCGATGAATTCACGGTTATTCTAGAGGATCTGGAATCGCTTGACCGAGCCCGCGAAATCGCGGCGAGAATCGTCGGCGCTTTGTCGATGCCTATCCAACTCGATCATGGCGATACCGTTGCCCACGCGAGTATCGGAATCGCATATGTCCAAGGCAGCGACGCTACGGCGGAATCTCTCCTGCGCGATGCGGACACCGCGATGTATGCCGCGAAGTCGCGCGGTAAATCAGGATTCGTAGTCTTCGATCCGTCGATGAACCAGCAAGTCGTTGAACGGATGGATCTGGAAACAGGAATGCGCGAGGCGTTGGAGCGAAATGAGTTCAAACTCGAATACCAACCCATCGTCGACCTTACGAGTGGCTCGATCACCGGCGTAGAAGCTCTTCTTCGCTGGGACCACCCGGAGAAAGGTCGAATCTGCCCGGATAAATTCATTGCCGTTGCGGAGGATTGCGGCCTCATCATGCCGATTGGGTCCTGGGTGCTCCGACAGGCCTGCCTGGACTTCGAAAGAATGAAGGCAATCGGCGGAGAACACCTGGCCATGAGCGTCAATCTATCCGGGCGGCAGTTGCAACGAGATGAATCGATATCCCAGATCAAGACAATCCTCGAGGAGACCGGCATCGATCCTCAGTCTCTGCGACTCGAAGTCACCGAAAGCGTCCTCATTCGTGACGAAACGGACTCGGTCGCCAAGCTGCATGAAATCAAAGCCCTGGGGGTAAAGATTGCAATCGACGACTTCGGTACCGGCTATTCGTCTCTCTCGACGCTGCACAGCTATCCCGTCGACGTGGTGAAGATCGATCGGGAATTTATCCAGCGGATGGGGCAAGAAGAGGAGATCGACGCAATCGTTGGCGCAATTGTGCTGCTCTCGCGAGTCATGCACTTGGAAGTCACTGCGGAAGGCCTAGAAACCCTCGAGCAGGTTCAATACCTGCAGGCTTTTGGATGCAACTCAGCTCAGGGCTTTTACTTCTCGCCGCCCATTCCATTTGAAGGTATCGCGAAACTGCTCGCTGACGGCGGCAAATTGGCAACTGTCTCGGAGAAAGTGGACATTCTTACGGCCGCTTGATTCCTGCTCTTTTGGGGCTTGCCCACTCGTCCTTAAAGCGACATGTCTATGCGCGCGCTGTTTGCTGAGTTCATCGGGACGTTTGCGTTGCTGTTCGTGATCTTCTTGGTCGCGAACAACACCAACGGAACCCCTACGCAGTTGCTGGCGATAGCATTGGCAGTTGGATTGACCATCGTTTGCATGGGAACTGCGTTCGGACCGATATCTGGCGGCCATTTCAACCCGTGCGTGACATTCGCCATGGTTATGGCAAAGCAGATGGATGTCGCCCGGGCGCTGGCGTATTGGGTTGTGCAGGCCCTCGGCGGAATTGCCGCGGTGTTCACCGGAGCGTTCTTGCTTGGCGAATTTGGCGAAGCGGCGAGGACCGCCACGAGCCTGTCGCGCGGACCCGGAGTGGAAATGGTCGCCGCCCTGGTGGCAGAGGCACTCGCCGCCTTTTTCTTTGTCACTGTGATTTTTCTGACCGCGGTCGATGAGCGTGCGCCAAAGAACGGCGCGCTTTACCTTGGCTTGGCGTTGACGTTCGGCATCCTTGCCATCGGACCGATCTCCGGCGGTGGTATCAATCCCGCGGTCGGACTGGCGCTATCCGTCGGGAGCGGCAAATGGGATAATGCCGTTGCCTGGGCGGTTGGGCCGCTCATCGGCGCGGGTCTTGCGGCAATCGGTTATAAGGGAATTTGGTCGAAGGCGGACTAGTTCATTTGGGAACTCCGCCGCAACAGGGGCGGTTATACTCCAGATAGATGACGCGCCGATCCAAAGGATTGGGTTTCAAGCTTTTCCTCGCAGGACTCCTGATGACGTTCTCCGTCATCTCATCGGCAGGATCGATGCGTTGTCTCTTCGGGTTGCCGATGGATCCGGTCGCGCCAGCGATCAAAATCACCGCCCCTAAAGCTGCGGAAAGTTGCTGCCATCCTGCCGCCAAATCACCCGAAGCTCCCAAGCCAAAAAAGATTCCCTGCTGTTGCTTGGATGTCATGAAGAAGGGAGTTGTGGAGACGAATACTCCGGCATTGCCGTCAGTCTCCCCAGACTTCCCCATCGTTCTGCATGCTCACCCAGAATTCAAACTCATTTCCAGGCTGATCTCACGTAATCCTAGCATCACGCTCGATACGGAGAGTCCGCCCGGCAGCATCCCTAGTGACGCTTCTCCGCGCGCACCACCTTGCGCGTAGTTTTCCCCTTCATTCAATTGGCCAAATTGGCCCTCGGAAAACAGTTACGGAGATTTAGAAAATGCTTATCACAACTTTAGCGAGCCTGGTGCTCGGTCAGACTGCTGCCCTGTCTTGCCCAGTGATGGGAACTGCAATTCATGGCAAAGGCGCCGGCGCTTTCGATTACAATGGCGCCCGCTACACCATGTGCTGTGGCGGTTGCCCAGCCCCATTCCAAGCGGATCCCGCCAAGTATCTGAAAAAGGCGGCCGAAACGAAGCTTGTCGTTGGCGAGAACCTTTACGACCCGACGACCGGCATTAAGATCGATGCCAAGAAGGCAAAAGGCAGCTCCGAATTCGCTGGATTGAGATACTACTTCGCCAGCGCCGATGCTAAGAACGCATTTGACGCCAATCCCAAGCAGTTCGCGGCCCAGCCAAAGAAGGAGTCGCTGTGGTGTCCGGTTATGAACCATGCCATGAAGAGCTACGCCGACGCCGGCGCTTATGTAGATAAGGGCGACACCCGGTACTACGTTTGCTGTCCGGATTGCTTGGCGAAAATGAAAGGCGACATGGACAAGTTCACCGCCCAGGTGGCAAACAAAGTTCAAGCTCCCAAGGCACTGGCCGTCAAAAAGTAACCGTTCAAACAGGGGGCAATCTTTGCCCCCCTGTTCAGGACAAAAGATGTTCAAACTTTCAATTTGGGCTGCCCTGTGCGTGGCCGCAGCCGTAAGCAATGCTCAGTCCTCGGGATCCCAGGATCAGGGAATGGGTCATCAACATACGCATCCAATGTCGGATCAAATGCCGATGTCGATGAAGGGTGCATTCACCACTCAGATGTCCCAGGAAGGCAGCGGCACCAGTTGGTTACCGGCGGCCTCCCCCATGTATATGCTGATGCTCGGCAACTTCAACGGTTGGGACGTCAACTTCATGGGCCTTGGGACGTTGAACTGGGTCGACGCCGGCGGTAAGCGAGGCGAATCACAATTCTTCTCCAACTCCATGGTCATGCTCATGGCCCAAAGGGAGAATCTTCAATTTCGCTTTATGGGCTCGCTTGAAGCGTTGACCAATGGTAAGGAGGGTTATCCAAATCTGTTCCAGACCGGAGAGACCCTGAACGGCGAGGCCATGGTGGACCGCCAGCACCCCCACGATGCGATCATGGAATTGTCCGCCACTTATTCCTTCGACATCAACGAGAAGAGCAAGGGCTTCATTTACGTCGCCCCAATGGGTGAGCCCGCAATTGGAACGACTGCATTTCAGCATCGCCCGAGTTCCATGGAGAATCCCGAAGCGCCGATAAACCACCATTGGAACGACGGGACGCACATCAGTTCGGGAGTCGTGACGGCGGGAGTTAACGTTGCGGACAAGTGGAAGATCGAAGGGAGTCTCTTCACCGGTCGGGAGCCGGATGAAAACCGATGGGATATCGACCCCATCAAGTTGGATTCCGTGTCGGGGAGGATTACCTACAACCCAGATCCGTTTTGGTCATTTAGTGCTTCGTACGGATTCATCAAGGAGCCTGAAACGCTGGAGCCGGATGAGGATCAGCACCGCATTGTGTTGAGCGCGTTTCACCAAGTCGGCCGATGGTCGCTCGGGGCCATTTTTGGACGAAACATTAAAAGCCACGGAGACTCGGATGCGTTCTCCCTCGAAGCTAGCTACCTGGCACCATGGGGAACCTTCTTTGGTCGGTTTGAGAGCGTGGACAAGGATGAATTGGCGGATGTCCCCACTGGTACTTACAAGGTGAACAAGTTCACGGTGGGCGGAATTCGCAATTTCCTAACCCGGGATGGATTCGAATACGGCGTTGGCGCCTATTTGGACTTTTTTTCTTTCCCCTCGTCTTTAGACTCGTTTTACGGTCGGAATCCTGTCAGCGTAGGAGTATTTCTCCGAGTCCGACCCACAAGAATGTAAGGAGATTTCTTTGAAGAAGATTGAAGTATTTACTGGAAGTTGTCGGCTTTGCGAAGGCGCCGTCGCTTTGGTGGACAAAGTTGCCGACAAGAGCCGCTTCGACGTCGACGTGTTATCCATCGATGGGGACCGAGCTAAAAGTCTTGGATTAACCGCTGTCCCAAGCATTGTGCTTGACGGATCGTTGCTATTTGCCGGGTTGCCAACAGAGGAAGATCTTACTCATGCTCTGGCATAAATCAACCATTGCGCTATCCACTGTGGCTTTCTCCAGCATCGCGGCTGCTCAATCGAGCGGCGGCTGTCCATTGTGAACGGCGGGCGGTTTCGGAGCCGGTTCGGCTTCGATGGAAATCCCCAAGTGGCAAATCACTACGGTCATCGCCCCAGCTACTGACACGGTCGCCGAAACGTTTGTGTGGTATCGGCCGATCGATCGATTGCAAATCGGCGCCGCTCTATTGTGGAAGCAAGGAGCCTTTCGCGGACTTGCCAATTACCAGTTGGTGAAAGAGACAGTGTCGCAACCCTCGATCAGGGTCGGCTTTGGACTCCAAGGCATTGGGACGGGCAATCCCGGCTATTTTGCAACCATGGAAAAGTCCCTGTTTCTCAAGGAGGGCGGGATCACCGCCTACGCCGGCGTTGGATTTAGAACCAATGAGGACCATGCCCACGGACTTGGGGGAGTGAAGTTTTCACCCGCTGACACGCCGTGGACGCTTGGTGTTCAATTCGATGGCCACTGGGCGCATCCGTTTGCGACCTATCGGTTGAAAGACGGCTGGTCGGTTGGCGCGTACCTGGTGGAGAGTCGCACTCCCGGCCTGATGATCAGCTGGGCAAAGTGATCAGCGAATCGCCCATTCCGAATCCGCATCGAAGATGTGGATTCGGTCTAAATCCACGATGAATTCAGCCGTTTCGCCCTCTTTGATCTTCGTACCGGTGTCGATGGTGGCGATCATGTTGTGCTTCCCGGCGCCCAAGTAAGCCACGTACTCGGGCCCTAGCGGCTCTAAGACGTCCACCTTGGCGGAGATCGTGTTTCCGGAGTTAGCTTTGACATGCGATTCCAGATTCTTGTCGAAGATCGCCTCGGGTCGGATTCCCAAGCTGACCTGCTTACCCACATACGCACTTGCTGCATGGCCCGCCGGTAAAGGCAACTTGAATTCGCCGGTGTCGACCAGAAAATTCCCTCCTTCCTGCACGACCTGGGCGTCCACAAAATTCATCGGCGGCGAACCGATGAAGCCGGCAACGAACTTATTGGCAGGTTGGTTGTAAACCACTTCGGGGGTGTCGCATTGCTGCAGCACACCATCCTTCATGATCGCGATTCTCTGCCCCATCGTCATCGCCTCCACTTGGTCGTGCGTGACGTAAATCGTTGTGATGCCTAACGATCGATGCAAGCGAATAAGCT
>DATFHI010000251.1:0-6907 GCA_035248525.1 Fimbriimonadaceae bacterium
CAAGTGAACACCCTTTTGGAACCCAGGGAGTTCCGACTCCTGGAAGGCTTACGGTTTAACCCCCGCAAGAGCTTTACTGGCAAAATTCGCGGTGAGCGACTCACCCGCAAAAAGGGAATTTCTATCGAGTTCAGCGATTACCGCGACTACACCGAAGGCGACGATCTGCGGCATTTGGACTGGAACGTTCTTGCCCGACTGGAAACGCCCACCATGAAGACATACCGCGACGAAGAGGACCTTGCGGTACATGTCCTGGTGGATTACAGCCCGAGCATGGAGTTTGGTGAACCGGTCAAACAGGCGCTGGCATCCAAGCTTGGAATAGCTTTGGGCTTCATCGCCCTTTCCGGTGGGGACGCCGTATATCCGCGGCGGCTTGGAATCAAGGAATCTCCCATGCCAGCGCTGAGAGGTCGTACATCCTTCGTTCGCTTGAATTCTTTGTATTCCGCGACCAGCCTCAGTGCAGAGGACTCCTCGGCAAGCCTGTCCGGAACGCTGCGAGCGTTCGCGGGCTCGTCGGCTCGGGCAGGATTGGTAGTTCTCCTCAGCGATGGATTGGACCCGGCACTGCCGACAGTCATTCGTATCCTCGGTGGACGGGGACATGAAGTCTGCTTTCTTCAAATACTTAGCGATGTGGAACTCGATCCGGACTTGGAGGGGGATTTGCGCCTACTGGATGCCGAGACGAGCGGCGCGGTTGAAATCACCGCTAATAGCTTCGCGCTGAAGTCGTACCGCGAAAACTTGGAACGCCATAACCAGGCCATCCGGGATGCAGTTTTGAGAATCGGTGGCCGATATGCATTGGTTCGCAGCAGCCAATCGATCGAGTCGATCATCCGGGATGTGGTGAAGCGCGAAGGGTGGGTGAGATGAATCTCCAAAACCCCGGCGCATTGCTCTGGATTCTTCCACTGGCCGGAATCATCATTCTTCTGTACCTGCTCCGCATGCGCCGCCGCGACGTCCGTGTCCCCGCAACATTCCTTTGGCCGGAAAGAACCGAAGAGATTCGCGCAAACAGCCTATTCCAGAAGCTACGCTTTTCATGGCTTCTCGTGCTCCAGCTTCTGGCGCTTGGACTGATCGTGGCGGCAATGGCTCGCCCTCAAACGCAGCAAAAGGGGCTTACCGGAGAAGTCACCGTTCTCGTAGTGGACGCTTCCGCAAGCATGGGTGCGACCGACATCTCCCCAACCCGGTTCGATGAAGCAAAACGACTCGCGAAGGATGCGGTTTTGGCGGCGCGACCCGGCGACAGGGTGGCGCTCATCGAAGCCGGTCCAACGCCGAAGGTCGTCTTCTCTCTCACCAACGATCCTGGCTCCCAAGTCCGGAAGATCGATGCCATGGAACGGTCTGATGCAGAGGTGGACATCGGAGACGCTCTCCGCTTGGCTTCAGCGCTTGTCGGCTCGGAAGAATCGGCGAGAATCGTGCTTCTTTCGGATGGCGTTTTTGATCCCGTAAAGGATTTCACTCGCGGCAAAGCGCAGTTGGTCTACCGCTCGATTGGTAATAACGACCACAACCTCGCGATCAGCGCGCTAGGAATCGCCGACACGGGAGGGGGACGCCAGATCTATGTCGCGGTGAAGAACCCAAGCGGAGCTCAACTTAATGGCACGGTGAATCTATATGCCGACGGAAAGATCATCGACTCCGAGCGCATCACAATTGTCAGCGGCAAAACGTGGGGTAAGACCACTCTCGCCCCCGCCAGCGCCAAGGTCATCGAGGCAAAACTGGATGCCAAAGACTTGCTTGCCGCCGACAACTATGCGGTCGCCTTGGCCGATCCCGGAGCATCCCTCCGGGTGCTGCTGATTGGAAAAGGCGACTTCTTCTTGGAAAGGGCTCTTACCCTGGACCCGCGAGTCACCTTGGACCGAGCCGACCGAGTACCCGTGAGTGAAAGGGGTTCCGGCGCTGGAGGAACTTATGACTTGGTCGTGTTCGACGGAGTCCCTTCAGAAGCGGTCCGGGCTAGGGGAATTCTGGAGTTTGGCGCGGCTGGGCCGGACTCTCCCGTAACCGTAAATGGGACGGTTAAAAATCCGGCTTTCGTCAGTTCCGAAACTTCGAAATTGATGGATGGAGTGGATTTGGATGGAATCTACATCGACCACGCTCAGCTTGTGCGGTCGAAGCCGGAGGGCCGGGTGTACGCGACCGGATCGAAAGGTCCACTTGTGGTCGCGAGCTCGGGAGACCAGCGTCGAATTTACGTTTCCTTCTCTCCGCTTCAATCCGACTTTCCTTTGAATGTCGGCTTTCCGATCTTCATTGCCAACGCGCTGGACTACCTTGGCGGAGAATCGAATTCAGGCACGTTCACCATAAAAGCTGGCCAAACCTTCACGGTACAGGCAGCGAAGTCGGCCGAACTCATCTCGCCGAGCGGAGAACACTCTGCGACGCCTCTGAATGGATCGGCGGCGGTTGTACGCGACGTCACGCAGGTCGGCAAATATCAGTTGCGCGTGGATGGGAAAGACCGGTTGGTTTACGCAACGCTTCGCAGCGATCGCGAATCCAGAATTGCGCCGGAAGTCGACCTGGAATTGGGCGGAGGGTCCGTCCGAGCAGTTGCCGCGCCGATGCGATTTGCCGACTTCTGGCGTCCACTGCTTCTGCTTTGCCTGCTCGTTCTGGCCGGCGAGTGGCTGCTATTTGCGAGGAAGAGCTAATGCGGTTTACCGATCCCTGGTGGCTGCTACTTCTTGTTCCGGCAGCAGTTGGGCTTTGGTACAGCTTCCGGATGGTTCACGGCATGGCCAAGAGCCGCAAGCGGCTGGCGTTCGTGATCCGATTCTTGTTAGCGAGCTGCCTGATTTTGGCGCTTGCCGGACCGGAGTCGCGAAGAGCGAACCACGGTGTGGCGACGATGTTCCTACTCGATCGCAGCGACTCCATAAAGGATGAGGAATCCGCCCGGGCAGAAAAATTTATCGACGCGGCGATGCAACGCCTCGGACCGGACGACGTTGCGGGCCTGGTCGCATTCGGCAAGGAAGCCATCATCGACACCGCCCCTGGCGGTCGCCGCACGCTTGGGCAAGTCCTCAGCAAGGTCGATGGGAGCGCATCTGATCTAGCCGGAGCAATCCGTTTGGCGAGCGCGACATTTCCTGACGGCAAGTCTCGCCGGATCGTAATCTTGAGCGACGGAAACGAAACGTCCGGAGATGCCTTCGAAGCGGCTGAAGTTGCCGCCACCGATGGAATCACCATCGACAGCGTTCCGCTGGGGATCGAAGATCGGCAAAGCGAAGCGAGCGTGGTAGACCTGATTGCGCCGGGAGAAGCGCGCGTCGATCAGCCGTTCGACATGCGAGTCATCGTGGACTCGACGACGGCCGCAAAGGGAACGTTGGAGATCGACCGGGATGGGAAGCTGGTCAAGACGGTTCCGGTAACTTTGACCCCCGGACGAAACGCCATCGTCGTAAGCGAAAAGCTGGATCAAGCCGGATTCAGCCGGTACCGCGCAACTTTGAGGCTGCCAAACGACCGCGACCCGCGCAACAACCTGGGCATGGGCTTTGTATCCGTCAAGGGTAAGCCGCGCATCCTCGTGATGCAAGAGAGCCCGGCCCGACAAGAGTTGGTCCAGGCATTGCAGAAGTCCGGAATCGATGTGGATTTGGGCGGCCCCGGAGGACTCCCCACTCGCGCAGAGCAGATTCAACGATACGACGCCGTCATCTTTAACGACATCAATGCGGCTTCTATCACCGAGCAACAGATGAAGCTCATGCAGTCCGCCGTGCGCGATAGCGGAGTCGGGTTTGCGATGATCGGAGGCGAAAACTCCTTCCTACCCGGCGGTTATTACGGAACTCCAATCGCCGAAATCCTGCCGGTCGACTTGAACATCCGTCAGCGCAAAACCTTCCCCAGCACCTCGGTTTTGATCGTCATCGACTGTTCTGGATCGATGAGCATGGTTGAGGATGGCGTGCAGAAGCTCCGCATGGCGGCCAAGGCGGCAGAGGAAACGGTGAAGCTGATGGCGCCAACCGACCGCGTCGGAGTTGCGGGAAGTACCGACGGAATCGAATTTGTCGCCCCGATGCAGCCGTTGACGGACAAAATGGCGGTCATAAACCAGATTCGGCGCATCGCCATTACTGGAGGGGGAATTTACATCGGGCCGTCGGTCTTAGCTGCCGAGCCCGTGCTTTTGAGGGAGCCAAGCAAGGTTCGCCACTTCATCCTGTTGGCGGATGGCAACGACTCCACGGACTGGCGAGATGCCATTCCGCGAGTTGCTGGAATGCGCGCTAACCATATCACCACCACCGTCATCGCGATTGGTAACGGAAAGGACGTGCCGATGCTCAGGCAATTGGCTCTCGCCGGCGGGGGTAGGTTCTACCTGGCCACCAAGGCTCGTCAGCTGCCCGCCATCTTTACTCAAGATGCCGCGATCATGTCGCGCTCTGCGATTGAGGAAGGCAAATTCTTCCCCAAAGTGACCGGCGGCGAAGAGGTTTTGCGCGGCATCGACTCTCTTCCTCCGCTTCTCGCTTACTGCTTGACCGACGCCCGTCCGCTGAGCAAAGTTGGAATGCGGACGCACAAAGACGATCCCTTGTTGGCCAGTTGGCAATACGGACTTGCTACAACTCTGGCGTTTACCTCCGACGCTCAGTCGCGTTGGGCGCAAGCTTGGGTGGGTTGGGAAGGATTCAACGCCTTCTGGTCGCAAGCGGCAAGGTCCATTTCCCGTCGCGCGACAAGAAACAACTATCAAGTTTCAGTCCGACAAGAGGGCGGAAAGGGAGTTATCGAGCTGAAGGGTTACGACCGCCTCGGAAATCCATTGACATCGGAAAACGCTACGGTTCGCATTGCTTTGCCAAGCGGGCAATCCAAAGAAGTGAATCTCAGCCAGCAAGCGCCAGGGGTCTACGAAGGGCAATTCGAGGCGAGCGATCTGGGATCATATGTAGTCACGGTTGCCGAGAAGGACCCGAATGGCGGGGTGCGCGTGAGTTCAAGCGGTTTCTCGGTCCCCTATCCCCCAGAGTATCGAAGCTTCCGTCCAAATCGGCCACTGCTTGCGCAAATGACAAAGGTCGGCCAAGGTATGGAGTTGAATGAGCCTGCGGAGGCGCTGCGTCCAGTTGAAAATCCGGGAGAGTCCATCTCCGAGTTGTGGCCACTTTTGGTGTTTCTCGCCGCCTTGATCTTGCCGATCGACGTCGGAGTCCGGCGGTTGGCCATCCCCATGCTGGAACTGCTCAGCAAGGTTTGGGCGAGATTCCGCAGTCGAAAAGACGCGCCCGTTCCACAAACCGAAGTGGTTGGAAGGCTTCAGCAAGTCAAGCAACGGGTACGGACCGAGTTACCAACCGGCGAAGACCAGCCAAAACCGGAACCTCCAGTGAGAACAGGAACCGCTCCTGCCGAGCGTCGCCAGGCACCGGCAAAGACCGGAGTTTCAGCCGGATCCAGCCTCTTGGAAGCGAAGCGCAAAAGATCGAGCTCCGATCAAAAAGACTAGTGTAATCTGAGCCCCATGCCAGACAAAGTCCGCTGGGGCATTCTTGCCACCGGTTCCATCGCCCATCAATTCGCGAAAGGTCTAAAGGTCAGCAACGCCGGGGTTCTGCAAGCGGTCGGTTCGCGAACTTACGACAAGGCCGGGGAATTTGCCAATGCGTACGGCGGCCAACCGTACGGGTCCTATCTCGAAGTCTTGGAAGATCCCAATGTGGATGCGGTGTACATCGCCACTCCTCACGCAATGCACAGCGAATGGACGATCAGGGCGGCGCAGGCGGGAAAGGCAATCTTGTGCGAGAAGCCCTTCACTTTGAACTCGTATGAGGCGAAATTGGCAATCGCCGAAGTTCGCCAACGCGGAGTGTTCTTCATGGAGGCGTTTATGTACCGTTGTGCCCCGCAAACCCGCAAGCTGGCCGAGCTTCTAGCCGATGGCGCCATTGGTCGGGTTTGCTCGATCAACGCGGAATTTGCCTTTCAGGCGGGCCGCGATTGGGCAAATTTCCGGGCCACCAATGAAGGTGGTGGCGGAGGACTGATGGATGTTGGAACCTACTGCGTTTCGCTCTCCCGGATGATTGCGGGATGCGAGCCGGAATGGTGCGCCTACACCGCACATATTGGCGCTGGCGGATATGACGAGTGGGGCAACGGCAGTATTCGATTTGAGAATGACATCACCGCGTCATTTGGCTGTGGAATCCATGTGAGCATGTCAAACGATGCGCGAATCTACGGTGAGGACGGCTGGATTCATATCGAAAGCCCGTGGAAGACGTCACCTGGCGGCAAAATGCGACTGCACCGCCGCGGGGGCGAGACTGAGGAATTCGATCTCGGCGTAGATAACGACCACCTTTATGCCATCGAGGCCGATACCGTGGCCAAGTTCCTTGCCGAGAAAGAATGCCCGTACCAAACGATCGACGACACTCTCGGACAGATGAAGACATTGGACGCTCTGCGCGATAGCGCCGGACTGGTTTTCCGAGGAGAACCTGGCCAGTGAAGTACGGCAAAATTCCGCATGTCGACAAGCAGATTTCCAAAATCGTCTGCGGCACGGATTTCCTACTTGGCCAATCCGAATCTGAAGCGTTCGCGGCTTTGGACCGATTCTGGGAATCGGGCGGTAATTGCTTCGATAGCGCGCATTGTTACGGCGACAACAGCCGCGTGTTTGGCAAATGGATTGCCAGTCGGGACGTTGCCAAGGAGACCGTTTTTCTCGATAAGGGCTGCCACCCTTACGGTTCACCTCGGGTGACGTTCGCCGACATGGGGAACGATATCCAGGAAAACCACGAGCGACTGGGGGTCGATTACACCGATCTCTTCGTGCTGCACCGCGATGACGAATCTGTGCCGGTGGGGGAAATCGTGG
>DATFHI010000252.1:0-8768 GCA_035248525.1 Fimbriimonadaceae bacterium
GGCGTTCGGGAATCGTTGGAAGGCTTTACAATGGCTCTGGCCGAAGCGGCCCGAGACCTGATTCAAAGCAAACTCCGACACTCTTGCGGACTCCCCATCGAAGTGGTCATCGCCGACACCTGCATTGGCGGGGCTAGCGAGGCGGCGATGTGTGCGGAAAAGTTCGCCAGGGAAGGGGTTGGAGTCAGTCTTACCGTCACCCCATGTTGGTGCTACGGCAGCGAAACCATGGACATGGATCCGCTCCGGCCAAAAGCGATTTGGGGATTCAACGGCACCGACCGGCCGGGCGCGGTCTATTTGGCAGCAACTTTAGCCGGACACGCGCAGAAGGGCTTGCCTTGCTTTGGAATTTACGGGCGCGATGTGCAGGATTTGGGCGACGCGACCATCCCGGAAGACGTTGCCGAAAAGGTCATCCGGTTCGTGCGCGGGGGCCTTGCGGTAGCGACGATGAAGGGAAAGAGCTACTTGGCGATGGGGGGTGTCTCCATGGGGATTGCCGGCTCGATCGTAGATCACTCCTTCTTTGAGAGCTACCTCGGAATGCGGGTGGAGACCATCGACATGTCGGAGTTCATTGGTCGGATGAACAAAGGAATGTTTGACCAGGAGGAGTACCAACGCGCCCTGGCCTGGGTTCGCGCGAACTGTCCGGAGGGTAGAGATTGGAATTCCAATCCCCGTACCCGGGAGCAGAAAGACCAGGACTGGGAGACCTGCGTCAAGATGGCACTTATCGGCCGGGACCTGATGATCGGAAACCCGGTTCTTGCCGAAATGGGATTCAAAGAGCAGGCGGAAGGGCATGACGCCATTGCCGCCGGGTTCCAGGGTCAACGCCAATGGACCGACTACTTTCCGAACGGCGACTTCTTGGAAGCGATCCTTTGCACCAGCTTCGACTGGAATGGCGTGCGACAGCCCTTCATGGTCGCGACAGAAAATGACTCCCTGAACGGCGCATCGATGCTGCTGGGGCACTTGCTCACGGGCACCGCCCAAATGTTTAGCGACGTTCGAACCTATTGGAGCGCCAAGGCGATTCACCGAGTGACCGGTAAGGCTGAAGATCCCGTTTTGCACCTCATCAATTCCGGGCCGTCACCTTTGGACTTTACCGGAGCCATGAAGAACGAGCGAGGACAGTTCACGATCAAACCGTGGTGGGACATTTCTCCCGAGGATGCCGGCGCTTGTTTGGACGAAACTCAGTGGTGCGCCAGCGACCTGGGTTACTTCCCCGGCGGAGGTTGGTCGACGGACTTTCTCACCAAGGGCCGAATCCCCGTGACGATGTTCAGGATCAATTTGGTCAAGGGTCTGGGGCCTGCGCTTCAAATCGCCGAAGGACACACCGTCTCACTCGATCCCGAGGTTCACCGGGCGCTGGACGAGCGCACGAGCCCGACTTGGCCCACTACATGGTTCGCGCCTCGTTGTGACGGTCAAGACGGAGCATTCAAGGACGCCTATTCGGTCATGTCGCATTGGGGCGCAAATCACGGCGCGATCTCCGTCGGACACATTGGAGCGGACTTGATCACCTTGGCCTCCATGCTCCGGATTCCGGTGGACATGCACAACGTGCCGTTCGATCAAGTGTTTCAACCGGCAGTTTGGAATAGATTTGGTTCGGGAATGGACCCCGTAGGGGCGGACTTCCGAGCTTGCGCCAACTACGGTCCGATTTACGGTTAGCCCAAAACTTGGCCGGAAATCTTCGCCGCGCGAAGTAGCTCTTCGTCGGAGTTTAAAATATCCGGTCCGAACCTAATAAACCCGCCTCGGGCGTCGGTGTTCACTCCTGCCGAGCGGAGTCGCTTGGCCGCTTCGTTCGCGTGCGGATTGGGCACGAGGGTGAAAGCGCCAAATCCAGTCGGATCATCTGGCTCATGGCAATTCACCCCGGATTGGCGTAGGGCCTGTCGAAGAGTTGCCTGTTGCCTAAAATTGTATTCGCGTAATCGCTCGACTCCCATTGCCAGCGTGAATTCCAGTCCTGCTCTGGCTTGATAGGGAATGATCACCGGCGGCGTGGATTCCATCCACCCAGTTCCTCCTGCCGCGCGATCTCCAGAGTCCGATCTCACGTATTCAAACGGGTCGCGCTTTGCAAACCAACCCGTATCCAAGGTTTGCATCTCCAAGTTCCTGGGATGGATTGCGAGCCAGCATGCGCCCGGTCCGCCCCGAGTGTATTTGTACGAACCGCCGATCATGAAGTCCGCATCGAGCTGTTGGAAGTCTACGGGAAGCACGCCGACCGCATGATAAGCATCGATGAGAACCTTTGCCCCGGTTTTGTGGGCGGCTTCGATTATCTGATCGAGACCGCCCAAGACCTGTCCGGTCGTGAAGTACACCATTGAAACAACTACCAGGTCGGCGCCTTCTTTAATGGCGATTAAGATCTCTCGGCAATCGAAGAGCGGTACCGGCGATTCCTCACTGGGCCCAACCCATCGAACACCCGCGCGCCTAGCTCCCACATAACTTTTCAGGATGAAGTCCACGCTGTCGAATTCACCGGCGGTCGTGACAACCCGGATTGACCGGTCCACCGGGAACGCATTTAGGACCGCTCGTAGACCTTGTCCGGCGGACGATTTAGGAATGATTGCCGTCGCATCAGAATGGCCGATTAGCTTGGCCACATTCGCTTGAAATCGCGACAATTCTGCTGGCCATCCACCATACTCCCAGGCAGAGTCCAACTGGTCATACCAAAGATCGAGTCCCTCTTTGATGTCTTGAGCGGTTTGGTCCAACGGCCGGCCGAGTGAGTGGTTGGCTAAATAAATGTCCTGATTTCGAGCAAGGACCCGGGAAAACAAATGCCAAATATGCATCTGCAATCCTTCGGGAGTCAGCGGACCCGAGCCCAGCTTCTCAATCGCCTCGTCGATCTGTGAGCTCATTGCCCGATTTCCGTTCGAACGTCCCAAATCTCGGGAAATAGCCGGATATTGATCGCTTGCCTCAGGAACGGGACGCCGGAACTGCCGCCGGTGCCGCGTTTGAATCCAATAATGCGCTCGACCGTCTTCACATGTCGGAATCGCCAGAGGGAGAAATACTCCTCGACGTCTACAAGCTTCTCCGCCATCTCGTACGCTTCCCAATGCTCGGTTGGTTTTTCGTAGATCTCCTTGAAGACCAGGATTACGCCTTCCTTGTCCTCGTACGGTTGACTCCAATCTCGATCGAGCGCTTCGACCGGAATCGCAAAGCCACGCCGAGCCAGAAACCGCAAGAACTCGTCGTAGAGGCTGGGTTGATGCAAGAGGCTCTGCAATTCGCCATAGACTTCGGAATCGTGCCGAAATACTTCAATGACCTGTGCATCCTTGTTCCCCAGGAGAAACTCGATCATCCGGTTTTGGAAAGACTGCAGTCCACTGGCCTGGCCCAAAACGTGGCGGAATTGCACATATTCACTCGGCGTCAGGGTCTCCAGCACCGCCCACTGCTCAAAAAGCATGCGTTGGATTTGCTTGACCCGCGAAAGAATTTTGAAGCAGGGGGAAAGTTGATCGCTTTTGACGAACTCCACCGCCGCGCGCAATTCATGGACCGCCAACTTCATCCAGAGCTCTGAAGTTTGGTGCTGGATGATGAAGAGCATTTCATCGTGGTGCACCGGACTGCTCAGCGGCTGTTGGGCGGAAAGCAGACGATCGAGGTGGAGATACCCTTTGTAATCCAGTCGGTTACCAAAATCGGTCTGGATCGATTCTTCGAATTTGCGCTCGGCCATGGAATTCCCTTACCGAGTATGATGCCGGATTCCCGATCCGATTGGCAGGAGGGGAATCCGGCGGATAGGTCAGTTACTGATTTTCTTGATGCGCTCCACCGACTCAATTTGCACAAGCTCCATGAGTTGCTTGGCATCGCATGTGCCCATCACAACCCTGAACTTTTCATCGGTGAAGTCGATCTTCATTCCTGCCTTTCTCAGCAACTCCATTGTCTTGGCATCGGCTTTGTTGAGCCACACTTCAACTTCAACTTTGCCGGTGGACTCGCGCAACGACTTGTCTACTCTTGCCTCGTAGCGGTACTTCTTTCGCTCGGCAGGAGTCATATTGACTTCGGCCAATCCAGAGTCCCTCATCTTTTCGGCTGAGTAGGTAGCAATTTGTCGCTTAACCATCGCTCCGTTGCTGACCGCCCCTTGTAATGCTCCACCGCCTCCTCGCCCGAAGTATGCTGGTGAGGCGGCGACAACACTTTGACGGTCTCTGCCAAAGATGCCCTCGTAGCTGACGCCATCCGTCATCTCCACCGGTACGGCTACTGTTCGCTGTTTGCCGCCGATATTGACGATCTTCTTCTCCACCGCTACCAGCGATGTGAATTCGGTCATGATTCCAAATTCCAGCGCCGTTTGAATGACATCCTCATTTGAAACCCGATTCGCGTCCGGGTACGCCATGGCAAGGAAATTTTTCCTAACAAGCTCGCCAACCCGTTGCCTTGCCCACAGCGATTCAAGCGCCGGAGCATTTGCTTGGGCGGGAAAGTCGAGATCGATTTCTCGCGACCATGGTTGGCCGCCCAACTTACCGGAGAGAACAAGCTTGCCCTTACCAGGAGATCGATACCGACCCGTGATAACCACCGGCTTGTCGCTGAAAACGTCCGGAATTGCTTCCGGCAGGGCATCGTACACATCGATGCCCGTGAATGTGGCCGTCACGTCGGTAAGGACCGGAGTTCTCGTTCGCTTGATAAAGCGCTCCACGGCAGAATCTGCATCACTCGCCAAGGTGACGTACTCCACATCCCCTTTGCCTTCGTATGCCATTTGATCTATGAGGTAGCGATTAACGCCATTACCTATGCCGAACGTGAACATCCGAGCGCGATCGCGACTCTTCTGGATCGTGTCGAGAATAAGGGCTTCGTCACCGACATAGCCATCGGTGTTGAATATCACCAACCGTAAACGGTCGGGATCGTTCTGACCCTGTAGGGCGGCAATTGCGCCTTCTCTTAGATTCGTCCCACCGTTGGCCTGCATCCCTTTCACGAATTCCATCGCCTGAGCGAGGGTGTCGTTATTCAGAGGCTTCGCGACTGGCCAAAGCATCTTGACCTCGGTGTTGAACCCCATAACGTTGAAGGTATCGCCGGGGCGCAGAGTCTGAATGAGCTTCAACGTCAGCTCTTTTGACTTCTCAATTGGAAAGCCCATTTGGCTTCCGCTCTGGTCCATCACGAAGACCACTTCTCTCGGAGTGATTTGGCTTGATACCGGTACCTTGGGCGGCATCAGCATCAAAGTGAAAAACCCGCCCTTTTCACCCATGTGAGTAACAAAGGCGTCCTGGATGGAATCCGTGGAAATCTTGTATTGGAGGATGAAGTCCTTGTTGGGAATTTCGTCAGCCCGCGCCAACTTGATTTTGGCTCTGCCTTCATTGTCCCTTTGCACCGAGATCTTGTGCAAAACCGACTTCATGTCTTGGATCGGAGCGCCGGCATCCAACGCGATGGAAAGATCGATGTTCGCGCCGCTTCGGGTTCCCTTTGGCACGATTGGCGGACTGATTTTTCCCGGATCCGGGGCATTTGCGGTGTATCTCGGACCCACCACCATTGGAAAGACGAACTCGAACTGGCCAGCTTCGAACTTCAGCAATTGGGCATAGCTGATTACGATCTTGACCTTCGCTCCGGGCATGATGTTCGCAACCGATTGCGTGAAGACGTTTGGCCTTTCTTGGTCTAAAAGCGCCGCGACTTGGCCATTGTTCTTGGCGTCTTCATAAATCTGTCTGGCCTCTTCTCGACGCTTGATCTCGGCTTCGATAATTCGATTTCCGATCTGCATCGACATCCGGTCGACGGCGCAGTCTTGCGGAAGCGGAAATGTATAAACGGCCTCGATCGCCTCTTTGGTCGGGTTTACAAAGGTTTGGGTTACCGTCACCCGGGCGCCCATTCCGGAAATCTGAGCATCGACGGACGTACCTTCCAACGGGCAAAGGTCGCCGGGCTTGTTGTCCTTTCCAATAATGGTCAGTTGGCCGGGAACCGGATCGGTAGACGCCGTTTGCGCCGGCGCTTGTCGGGTCGTCAGTATTGCCGTCGCAACTAAGGTTAGTGTGAGCATTCCTACCACTCCAATCGTTTGGATCTGCATGATTGGATGGGTGACCTACCGGACGAGTTACGTTCAATGTTTATGCGACAGGCTTCTGACCTTTTGTTAATTCCATGCGTATTTGCATTCAAAGGTAGGTAAATTTCGCTCGTGGCCAAGTCATTTCTCGCCCTTGCTGCATTCGGCGGCGCCGCATTTTCCTGGATGTGCGTTCCCCACTCGGAGGCACCCTCCACGCCGCCCGCAACCTCCAGCTCCCAGCAGACCCGAGCCGTAAACGTCACCAAGCTGTACAACGATTACTGCTCGAAGTGCCACGGACTCAATGGCGAAGGCGGGGGAGGCGGAACCAAGTCGCTCAATACCCGCGAGAAATACGACCAGAAGTGGGACAAGCCATTTTTCGATGCCATTAAAAACGGCGTGCCGGACATGGGCATGGATCCCTATGGACAGACCCTCAGCGATCCCGAAGTTTGGTCGTTGGTGGTGCATCTTAGGGAGCTGCAATACAAGGCGTTGCGTGCCGAAGAATCTAACCGGAAGTCTTTAGGGGGACCCTTCAAATCGAAATATGAGGACTACAAGATTGAAGAGGTCATCCCCGAGCGTCAGGGTCTATCCACCCCGTGGTCGATGGATTGGCTGCCTGACGGCCGGATACTGATCACCAATCGAGGTGGAACCCTCCACTTTGCGACCATGGGCAAGCTCGGAGAAGAGATCACCGGAATCCCGAAGTCGATCGAACAGGGCCAGGGGGGCTTGATGGAAGTCGCGGTGCACCCCGACTACAAGAAGAACGGTTGGATTTACCTGACCATTGCCGATCCGGCGGCAAATGGTCGAGGAGCGTTGACAAAAGTGGTCCGCGGCAAGCTAAAGGGCAACGCATGGACCTCCCAAGAAACGATTTGGCAAGCGGATCAGAAGTATTACAACGGCGCCGGAATCCACTTCGGGAGCAAGATCGCCTTCGACGGGAAAGGCAACATCTTCTTTTCCGTGGGAGAGCGGGGCAGCAATATGGGCGCCCAGTCGCTGGAGACTCCCTACGGCAAGATCATGCGCCTCAAAGAAGATGGCAAGGTGCCGTCCGATAACCCCAACGCGGACTCCGCCACTAACGAAAAGGCGATGTGGACCTATGGCCACCGCAACCCGCAGGGCTTGGCGTTTGACTCGGAAGGGAACCTTTGGGACACCGAGCATGGTCCCCGCGGTGGAGACGAGTTTAACCAGATTCAAAAAGGGGCCAATTACGGTTGGCCGCTGGCGGTCTGGAGCATTAACTACAACGATTCGCCATTCCGGACTCCGTGGATGACGGATGGGCGCACCGTGGTTCAGCCCGTATTTCGATGGCTACCCTCGACCGGCGCAAGTGGCCTCGACCTGATGGAGGGCAGCGCATTTCCCAAGTGGAAGGGGGACATGTTTGCCGGCGGACTTGCGGGCAATAACCTCGACCGGCTGCGAGTCTCCAAAGGAAAGCTCGTGGAGCATGAGGAGATCTTGTGGGGAATGGGGCGAATTCGCGATATTAAAACCGGTCCGGACGGCTATCTGTATATCGTGTTGAACGGTCCGGACAAGGTGATCAGGCTCGTTCCTGCGAAGTAATCATGCCCTGGAAATTGGAAGACTCCGCTCGCTTACAATTGATTGAATCGCTCAACAGAGACTGGTTGGGCACGATAATACGGATCCATATGGAAGTCGCTCAGTATGCATTGGATCCTGTGCATAAAGAAGCTGAAATGTTGAAGATGAAGTGCACTCATCCCTCTAAAAGGTTGGATCTCGTAAGGTACAAATCCAAAGCGGCGAAGAGCGTTTCACAGCTGGGTTCTCAGTTGACATCCCGCAAGCGCGATCAAGAAGTCGTCCTCGCTCATGTGCGAAATCTGCTTGAAGCAGATTTGCTTCATCCATCCTCGATTGCTCGGATCGTTTCATGCAAGGGACTGAAAACCGAGGTGAATTCCACATCATCGAACTGGCGTAACATTAACCAGTGAAGACTCTCGCCTTCATTCTCACCCTTGTCGCGCTGGCGACCAATCCCTCTCCGGCGAGGTACGACCTCCTTATCCGCGGCGGAAGGGTAATAGATGGCACCGGCAATCCGGCTTACTTTGCCGATGTGGCGGTCGATAAGGGCAAGATCGTCAAGATCGGCCAAAACCTGGGCTCCGGAGAGACGGAAATGGATGCCAAGGGAATGATCGTCGCTCCGGGGTTTATCGATGTTCACACCCACGCCGAGAACGTCACCGAACTGCCGGACGCAGAAAATTACATTCGGATGGGGGTGACAAGCATCGTGGTGGGGAACTGCGGGTCGTCCGTTGCGAATGTCGCGAAGTTCTTCTCGCAAGTCGATGGTAAGGTCGCGGTGAATGTCGCCACGTTGATTGGCCACAATACCATCCGATCGGCAGCAATGGGTGGCTCATTTGATCGTCCGCCAACTCCCGCGGAACTTACAAAGATGGAGCAAGCGGTGGATACCGCGATGCGGCAAGGCGCATGTGGACTCTCCACCGGGTTGATCTACCTTCCCGGCACCTTTGCGAAGACCGATGAAATCGTCGCGCTTGCTAAAGTCGCCAAGGAGTACGACGGGATTTACGCCACCCACATGCGCAAT
>DATFHI010000253.1:0-21793 GCA_035248525.1 Fimbriimonadaceae bacterium
GGGCGGACGGGAGTCGTGCGGAAAGTGCCGAAAAATAATCCGCGACGCTTTTGGCAGTTTGAGCGGAGATGTAAAGCACACGTTGTATCCGGTGGGCCATGCGCATTTGGACACAGCTTGGCTGTGGCCGCTCGACATCACCCGGAAGAAGATGGCCCATACCACGGCTACCCAATTGGGCCTGCTGGAGCGATATCCGGAGTATGTGTTTGTGCATTCCCAAGCCAGTCAGTACGAGTGGCTGGAGAAGGAGTATCCGAAGCTTTTTGAACGGGTGAAGGCGGCGATCGACCGGGGCCAGTGGGAACCGGTGGGCTCCATGTGGGTGGAGGCGGATTGCAATTTGACGGGTGCAGAATCCCTCGTTCGGCAATTCCTATATGGGCGCCGCTACTTCCGCGAAAAGCTGGGGTACGAGACTCACGACATGTGGTTGCCGGACGTTTTCGGATATTCGGCGGCCCTGCCGCAAATCCTCGACAAGTTCAATATCCGCTACTTCTTGACGCAAAAGATTTCTTGGAATCAGTTCAACAAATTCCCCCATCACACCTTCTGGTGGCAAGGGATCGACGGCACCAAAGTCTGGAGCCATTTCCCGCCCGCCGACAGCTATTGTGCGAGCGGCGAGCCGAAAGAGGTGTTGCGGTCGGTCAAGAATTATAAGGACCATGGCCGCGCGGACCAATCGCTTTACGTATTCGGGCATGGAGACGGCGGCGGAGGACCGACCGAGCGCCACCTGGAGTTCATCCGGCGGGGAAGAGTTGCCCCGAACTATCCTGAAATGCTGGGTGGGAAGAGGGCGATCGACTTCTTCCGCGAGGCCAAGGCGCGTTCCAAGGACCTGGCGACTTGGGTCGGCGAACTGTATTTGGAATTGCACCGCGGCACGTATACCAGTCAGGCGGCCAACAAGAAAGGTAACCGGGTTAGCGAGTTCTTACTTCGCGATGCCGAGCTGCTGGCTTGCTTTAGCCCCGGATTCCCGAAGGATTATCCAGGCGATGCATTGGAAGCGGCGTGGAAGTTGATTCTGCTGAATCAATTCCACGACATCATTCCCGGATCGTCGGTGAATGAAGTTTATCGCGACTCGGATGCGGATTATGAGGAGATTTCCAAGGTCGGGGCGCGCATCATCGAGTCGAGCCTGAAGAAGATCGGGCAGCGTTTGGACTCGGCGGACATGGATCGGCCGGTGGCGCTCTTCCACAACTCCCAGGTTGCTTCCCAGGCAGAAATTCCGTGGAGCGAGCCGGAGTATCCAAGCGCCATCGAGACCGCCGAAGAGCTGTTGCCGGTTCAGTTGGTCGAGGAGTTTGGGGAGCGGAAGATTATTTTTGAGACGCCTCATACCGCCCTCGGAACGGTCGCTATCGGCGACCTTTGCGACGCTCCCGCAAAGCCTAAAACTCGGCTCAAGACGCAAAACCGCAAGATCGAGAACCACGAGTGGTCGGTCAAGTTCGACGGTAATGGGAATATCACCAGCATCGAGAGCTTGGAGGATAGTAGCGAGTTTATCGAAGCGGGCAAGCTCGCGAATCTGTTTCAGCTTCTGGATGACAAGCCCCTGTTCTGGAGCGCATGGGACGTCGATGTCTACGCCTACGAGACGGCTCAAGACTTGGTGAAAAGCGAGAGTTTTGAAATCGTAGAACGGGGACCAGTGCGGGTGGCAGCGGAAGTTGTCAAGCGCTTTGGCAAGTCCACCATTCGGCAGCGGATCAGCCTGGGGCCAACGCCCGGAATCCGGTTCGACACGGAGATCGATTGGCACGAAGAGGACAAAATGCTGAAGGTTGCCTTCCCGCTCAATGTGAATGCCGCGCGGGCGACCTATGAGATCCAGTTCGGCAGCGTCGAGCGACCCACGCATTACAACACCAGTTGGGACATGGCGCGATTTGAGGTTTGCGCCCAGAAATGGGTGGATGTGTCGGAGGGCGATCAGGGCGTCGCGTTGATCAATGTCGGCAAATACGGCCACGACGTGAATGGCAATGTTATGCGGCTATCGTTGTTGCGCGCGCCAAAAGCTCCCGATCCGGAATGCGATATGGGCGTCCACCGGTTCACGTACATTTTGTTGCCGCATTACGGGCCGCATAACTATGCGGGGGTGGTGCAAGCGGCGTATGCGGTGAATGCTCCTGTCCGGCATGCCTTCCTGACCCCCAAACTTGGGAATAATGGCGCACTTCCGACATTGGTGGGCTGCGACGATCGCAATGTGGTAATCGAGTCGGTAAAAAAGGCAGAGGATAGTAATGAGATTGTAGTCCGATTGTATGAGTGCCACAATGCTCGGGGTCGGGCGGAATTGACCTGCGCTCTACCTATCAAATCGGCGGCTCTTTGTGATTTGGAAGAAAGCGAATTGAGTAAGTTAGAAGTAATGGATGGAGCGGTTTCTTTTGATTACCGTCCATTTGAAATACTAACGATTAGACTTGAGGTGTAGAAGCTATACCGGCGGCTAATAGCTGATCATGCCGCAGCGGAGCACAAAGTCATTGTCCGTAGGCCAATAAGTCACGGGGAAGGGAAGATTCGCGTTCGGAGACAGGGAAGCCTCCTTAAGCGTGCGGGGAAATCGACCGGTTTCGTTGAAATAACGGTGTAACTCGATGCCGAGACGGGCAAGCTCCCGACGAGCGGCAATACTGCCGAGGGCAGAACCGATACTCGAATTTCTTGGCATTGGGTTGGGTAGCGCAAACGACGGGGCAAGCCACCACTTTCCCGCGAACCAACTTATTTTGGTTAAACCGGTCGTCCGTCGCCAATTGCATTCGCTCGCCGACCAATTCTTGATTGATCGTAGCGACTCCTGGAATTGTCTGGACAAGTAGGCGTCGTACGCCTTTGCATTTTGAAAATAAGGAATCGAGGCCGCGAACCCCGAATAACCAATCTCCCGGAGCGACTTTCCTTCCATTTCCTCCCGAAATGCAATTCCGTATGCGACATCGTTCTTCATCGCCGGAAGTAACGGAGGTGGTCCAGGAAGGGAAGTTAATGATTCTTGTGCCCAACTTAGAACGTCGGCACGCTTGGGCATTTGATGAATGACCTTGTTAATTGTTCCAACATACATGGATCCGATAGATAAATGGATAAGCCAAGCGAGTTGGGTGCTATCAAATTGCGCATGTTGGACGAACACTCGCAGATCATCCATGTGTGAACGAACTGTATCCAAATCACCCAGTTTCGCGGCAATCTCGGTACGCCTTACGAGAATTTTGGCAAGAAAGCGCAATGGAGGACCAATTTGGTATCGGGTATGTATTCTTTCCTTAGTAACATCAACGCGAAGGAAAGGCTTCTTTAGCGCGACTTCATGAAGGTTAACAAGAGATTGAACATGACTTAAATAAATATCTAGCCGATCAATTCGTGTGGATAAACTCCGTGACAATTCTCGAAAAGCTTCAGGAACTTCTCCTTCAATGCGTTTAATTTCGTCGAAAACCGGAGCATATTCATCGCAAGCATTTTCCTCCGGCGGAACATGCATTTGCGCATTCATCTCTTCCAACGATATGGGGCATCCTAACGACTTTAAAGAATCTCTGAGACGCGGCAACTTCACCTGCTGTCGGCGCAGATCGGTGGTCCAATGCAGCAGATACCCAGCTCCGGCTAGAAAAATGATCCAAGGAAGCAACGTGTTGATTATAGATCGGGATCGAGATTTGCCTCTTGAGGCAACATGACGCGGATCGCCTGGGGGATGGAGCGGAATTTGGCCGGGGTCGACATCTTCACTTCTCCGTCGACAGTGATGCGCTTCTTGGGGACTGTTGAAAGAGAGAGTTCCTCGACTTCAAATGGAAACACCTCGGGCAGATCCGCCAATCTGCCCCGCATGAGCCGCCAAGCGTAACGGATGAGGGTCATCCGCGTGGTTCCGGTCACGACGTAACCCGCCAATTTCCCGCTGCGGATGCTGGCGTCCGGAAGAATGGGGAAGGGGCCCCCATGGTAGCGTCCGCTTCCCACTACAATTTGCACGGTTCGGAATCGGTGTTGCTCCCCTTCGATTTCGAGGTCGACGTGGAACGACCGATGACTTGCGACGGCTTTGAAAATCGCAACCAGGTACACGGCTCGGCCGAACTTCTTCTTTGCATCCGGATCGAGAATCTCGGCGATGCGAGTTGTGAGTCCAATGGTCGCCACATTCACGAATGTCCGTCCGTTGACTTCGCCCAAATCAATCGCCTTGGGAGCGCCTTCGATAACGATTTCACATGCCTTTTGAACATTGGAGGGAATGCCCAGGTCCCGGGCAAGGGAGTTACCCGTGCCCAAGGGGAGAACTCCAAGGACTGCTTCCGAATCGATGAAATGGCGGGCCACCAAACTTAGGGTGCCATCGCCTCCGCCGACGCATATTAAAGGAATTTGATTCTTAAGCGCCTGTTGCACGCGAGCTTCGATTTGCTTAGGGTCCCGAATTAACTCACATTGCTTAAGATCTAGGGAGGATTTCTCCAGAGCGGACTTGGCTTCTAGATACCACTCCCGCCCACGGCGCGACTTACCGTTAACAATGAGGGCGGCGGTAGGCAACACGCCTATTAGACTACAACTTTGCGAAAAAGCTCAAAGGTCCATATCGGAACTATGTCCGGGAAATAGCTTCGCCTCGGGATCGAGGTAAGTCTTGGCGAAGCAGACGGCGGTTGCTGCTTCCCCTACTCCCGTGGCGATCAACTTCAACTTGCCGTCGAAGGCGCAAACGTCGCCAACCGCAAACACGCCGGGCAGGGAAGTTTCGTAGCGTTCATTAACCACGATTTGATTTTTGGCAACTTCAAATCCCCAATCCTTCAGTGGACCAAGGGAGCTTTTAAAGCCGATGTTGACGATCAGAGCATCGCAATTCATTTGTTCGCGCTCTTTCGTTTGTGTATGTTCCAGAGTAATCGACTCCAGCTTTCCATTGCCGAGAAGCTCTTTTACCGCATACCAAAGCTTCATTTGAACTCGACTTGATCGCACTTTTTCGATCGAGTCTTCGTGGGCACGGAACACATCGCGGCGATGGATCAAGGTCATGTGGTCGGCGGTATCCATCAGGTTCAGGCACCAGTCGAATGCGCTGTCCCCTCCGCCAACGATTGCGAGTCGTTTTCCGCGGAATACGGACTTGTCTCGAACTCCATAGTAAATCCCTTTTCCTGCCAACTCTTCTTCCCGCTCCAGGCCAATCTTTGTTGGCTGAAAGGCTCCAGCGCCGGCGGAAACGATCACCGTTCGAGTTGGTAGTTCAACTTCACGGGATGTGGTGATTAACCATCCGTCATCAGTTTTTTGAAGGGTCTGGGCGGTTTCCTCCAGCACCAATTCGGGCTCAAACTGGGTGCCTTGCGCGACCATTTCTTTCGCTAAGTCTTTGGCAAGGACTTTGGGAAAGCCGGGCATGTCGTAGACGTACTTTTCCGGATAAAGGGCTGTCAACTGGCCGCCAAGCTCAGGCAGGGAGTCGATAATGCGGACTGACATCCCGCGCAGACCGGCGTAAAAAGCGGCAAACAATCCGCATGGCCCGCCGCCAATTATCGTGACATCCACGGTCCGCATCAGAGGAATTTTACTTGGCGGCCAGGTCGTCGGCTGGGCATCGCTAGTCGGCGAACTTGTAGCCATCGCCCCGCACGGTCGGTCCGGTCCTAATGAAATTAGGACCCGGTGGCGATGATTTCTACGTTGGCGCGTGGGACCATAACTTCGCCTTCGCCCTCGATATTCGCTTTCAGGACTCGAACCTCGGTGCCCGACTCCACATGTTGAACTTGCGCCGGCAATTCCGTGACGGTGCCAAGTTTGCCGAAGTAAGGCTCGCGAATGACGCGAATTGGCGTGCCGATCTTCAACTCGAAAGCTTGCTTCGCGACATTGGAAGCGGCGGTGTCGGCTGGCAGCGGGCAGATGACTTCGGGTCGGATAACACCCGCGCGGATCTGTGTTGCGCCGTTGATGCTGGCCATGCTCCCTTCCAGGCTTCGCAGGAGATCGAAGGTCCGTTGCGCCATGTGCAGATAGCCGAACCCTTCGGTCACCAGCACGGTAATGTCGATCGCTTCTTGGCCGGTAATCGCGACGCCAATATCGTAACCCAGAAATTGAGTGAGATCGCTATCCTTGATGCCGCCCGCCACGAGTCCGCGAACTCCAACCTTAGACGCTTTGGTGAGCGCTTCTCCGGTAATTCCCGCTCCGCCAATGAGGATTTTTCCGGCGTCGCTCTCGGAGATGGAGTTCGCGTCGAGGATTTCCGTTGGATTTTGAACGGCCAGCTTGATCGTGCCGGTTCGTTCTCCACCAACTCCAAAGATGCCCTGGATCATGGCGCAACGGGTCTCCACCACGACGCCCTCATCTGGCATGACCTCCGCAACTTTGCCTTGGATGTAGGCTCGAATGTCCACCGGGATCGAATGCTCTCGAACGAGGGCGTTGCCCGTTACTTCGGAGATGGACTCGATCGTGCCGTCGTAGTCGCTTTGCGCCGATGGTGCTTTGAAAACTCCGAAAAGCTTTTTGCCTTCCGCGACCAATTGGCCTTTAGTAACGAGATCCCCGGGTTTCACCTTGACCATCGGGATAACGTCCTTCGGCTCAACTCCCAGCTTTTCCGCCAATTTAAGCGTCTGCAGGCGACCGGGAAGCATGGCTTGAGCAACGATTTGGTCGGGCTCGACACGGTCGCCCTCTTTCACCAAAACTTCCCCTTTGATGGGGAGTCGACGAACTCGGCGGACTACGATGTCGCCGCTGACGGTCAAGCCGGGGGTGTATGCGCTAGCCAATGCGAATCAATCCTCTTTGATCGTCTACGCGATCCAATCGTGGGGTCAATTGTACCGGACGACGGGACCCATCCGCTCCTCTTGGCGGTCAGGCACAATTTGAACATGATTGCTCCGGAAGAGGCTCAGCGCATCCTGTCCGAAATTGAAAATTCTCCCGCTTCAGGGGCGACTTTGCGTCGAGAAGCGATGGAGCGTTTAAGTGAATTGCCCGGTTACAACTGGTCGGGAATTTATCGTTTGGAAGGAGATGCTCTGCTTTTGGATGAGTATGTGGGGGCGGAGACGGACCATGTGAACATCCCGGTGGGCGTCGGAGTCTGTGGTACGGCGGTCGCGGAAGGGGCCAATCAAGTCATTGCCGATGTCCGGGAACTCAACAATTATTTGTCCTGTTCGGTCAGCACGCGAAGCGAGATTGTAACGCTTATCGAAAGGGGCGGCGCCATTCTGGGGCAGATCGATATCGACGGTCATACCGTGGGCCAGTTCGATAAGAGCGACGAGGAGTTCTTGATGAAACTCGGCCAGGTTTTGGCGGACCGCTGGTAGCCGCCAAGAAGTAGAATTGCTCGCGGAGAGATGGCAGAGTGGTCGATTGCGTCGGTCTTGAAAACCGAAGGGCAGCAATGTCCCAGGGGTTCGAATCCCCTTCTCTCCTCCATTTGTTCCTAAAACGTTTGATTGACAACCGGGTTTGGTTGTCACCGTTGGTCGTGGCAACCCGATCAAGTGTTGGAACCAAGTTCCAACGGGCACAACCTGATCCTCCGCTCCACATTCTTACAAGCGGGGGATTCTTATTGTACGGGCCATTATTGCGGTGATTATCGTTGATTCGGTAAATCACCAAACTTCAGATCCCCCAAATGCGTTTTGCCATTTGGATCGCGGACTCCTGCTGATTCAAGTAAGGATGTATCGGGGCTCTTTATTTAATCTTACGACTTTGCCGCGAAAATGCAAAGTTAGACTTGGCGAAGTACTCCAAAGTCTAAGGAAAACAATAGGCCTACCTTATCGGCATCGTCAATGTCCTTTAACGTTTCCAAAATCCAGAACCTTTACATCGACGAACTTAGACACAACTTCCTGGGCCTGTTCTAGAGTCACTATTGGAACACCTCTCCCGTTCACCACTTGGAAGGGCACGTTTTGGCCGGTCGAAATCAGGTACTCGGCGAGACGACCCCGATGCTGGGCGAGCACTTCCCTGGCTATCGTATTCTCGGCCATTGTCTTATAAAGATCGCCGGCGCCGGAGTAAGTGACCGGTTTGCTTCCTTTCCAGCCAATGCGAGGCGCGCTGGTGATGATTTCTACGCGCGCCGCTCCCCGCATCTCCATCGAGACCGCAACTCGCCGACTTAGTTCGACTACCTTTTCATGCTCAAATGTCAGATGAGGCGACTTTCCTATGTCACCGGTGAAGGTGGCTTTAGCCTCGCCAAGAACAAGCACCTTCCCATTTGTCGTTCCTACCGCGGGGACGTCAACATCGATTCGTATGGGTTCTTCAATTTTGCCGAATAGCTTTTTGGCTGGCAAGTTAATCTGCAGTTCCAGCTTGGAAGGGTTGACCACACCTTGGAATGCAGCGCCTCCGGCGTGTGGGCCCTGCTTTGCAGGAATGATCTTGAACTTGATGTTGTAGGGCGGACCCTTATACGGCAAGAGCAGGGCGTCGTCTGCGTCAGTGAGAATGCCCCCTTTGTAATGCTCGCTCTCAATACGGGTCGGATGGTCCGGGTGGGGTTTAATTCGACTAGTGCTTCGACTAGCTGGACTTACGCCCCGCGAGGCAGTCGAACCAGATGTACGAGAAGGGGTAGATGGCTTCGACGGGGAGAAATGCCCCTTTATTGCTTGCTGGCTATCCGAGAAACGCGTATCTGGCCGACTAGTTGGTCGGCGAGTAGCGCTCGGATTGTAAGTCGCTGTCCCATGAGTTGGAGCTTCGGATGAAATGACATGAGGATCGGTTCCGGTCCGAACCTGAGAAGCTAATGCAGTCTCCTCTTTGACCATCGTATTTGGTAGGGATACGTCGAGATCGTTCGCTGCTCCCTTTGTGCGCAGGTTTGCCTCGGCAAACATCTTGTTCAAGATTCCTTGGTCTCCTGCGGCAACCTGTGCCCCGGGTGTGGCCGGCGTTGGTGATGGGTCAGTAAGTGGTTTGGATACTGTAGCTTCGGGAATCCTGCTGATAGGAGAAGCAACTGCCTCACTTCGCGATGCCGCTGCCTTCGGGGCTCCACCATCGATTCCCCTGGTCTTGGGGTTTAGCACGTCAGAAAGACCTGTTCGATCTGGCCGAGGCTCGATCATGTCTGTCTTGAGCTTCTTCTGAAAATTAGGCTTTGGTCCGAAAACCGCTAAGGCAAGAGAAAGAAACTCTGCGAGCGTCGGATCGATTTTGGCCACTTGTTCTTGCAGCCAATCACCAGCGAAATAAGTTGCGACTTCGTAGATCAAGCCAACGAAACCACCGCTTATTAGAGCGGGCATAAAGCCCATTGCTTTTAAAACGGTCTCCATCAGATTGACCATTCCGATGGTGTTGTTGTAAATATCGAGAACGCCTTCAGCGAATACCCGATCGGCTAGAAAACTTTTGGAAGCAATGAAGAGTTGCGGCCGGTATGGGCCAAGTTCAACGAATATCCCCTGGTTCTCGATCGAAGCGATCGCGATTGTGCCCAAGACCGGATGATTGCGAATGCGGCTCCCGGCCTTGATTGTTTTTGTCCCAAGGACATGGCCGTCAGATACGGTGACTTGTCGACGCTGCATTTCGGCCAGGGACCTTAGCGGTCCCTCATTTCGGGGATCACCTAAAATCCGCCCTAGTCCAGCCGTGTCCTGATTCTTCTTTACCAGGCCAATCTGCTCGCTCATGTCCAGGACTTCGCTCCACTTCTTTTGGATTTTTAGTGTGGAGTCCAGTGGCGCCAGCCACATCTTTCCGGCGTAACGTGACTCGACCCAAAGGTAAGTATTCAGGAAAAGCGTAATTTCGCCGAGGGGAACGCCGGGGTTGCGTAAGTTCCCGATTAATGCGTGCTCAATGTTGGAATCGTAGTAAAACTTCGCCTTGGCCAGCCCGCCGGCAAAGAACTTCACCTCCTCAGGGGTGAAGCAGTTGACATTCCTCTGAAAGACTTTGCTTCTGGCCGCACACGAATGGATCTGGATGGCCACAATTGCATGCAGACCGTAATACAGTACACGCCGTCGAGTTTCCAGTTCGAAGACAGGATCCCTCACCTGCTTGAACGCTTGAAATAGGACTAAGAGGTCCTTGTCGCCAAGCGTCTTCATCTGTTCCGAAAAAACTTGCAACTGCTTGGCAAATTTATCGAGATTTTCTTCGGTTGATCGTTCCAGTGCGTCGCGCCATCGGTGCTCCACGTCTGCGAGCCTATTCTCGATTTGCCCGCGAACACTCGGCCGAGGATCAAACGAATCCAATTCCTCATCACTGGGTGATTTCCCAGAGTTGATACTGGCATATGCATCGCGTAGGACGTCGAGGAGAGAGCGTTGCTTTCGCCTTTTCTCCCGCTCCCGCTTAATGAATACATTAATTTGGTCTTTGAAGAACGGAAGGAGCTCGAGATACCGTTTTTTGAAGCTGTTGAATGAATCGGTGTCGGGCGAGCCCTCGATTGCTCTTGCCCAGTTCTCGAAGAGGCTTAAATCGGTGACCTTACCGCTTTGCTCAGTCAGCAGCTGAAAGAGTTGATCGGATCGGTAGTAGTGGGTGCTATCTCGGTTCGCGGAGTACCGACTAAACAGCTCCAGGTAATCCTTCATTAGTGCCCACAAGAGTGTGGAGCTGCGGACCTCGACGAGAATGGAACTCGCCTCGTCATACTGCCGCTTGAATTGGTCCAAGCTGGCGACTTTGTGCGAAAAGACATAGTCGACGAGGTTCCGAAAACGCTGGATCTTCTGCTTTTCAGTCATACAGCGATCTCATTTCTCGGACTCCTGCCGAGAAAAATTGCATTGGATCTGGAATCCCTTTGTCTGGCTTGCTTGAGCGCTCCTATTCATCCCCATCGTGGGGTGCTGGACCGTGGTAGAAGACATTCTTGACACTCTCGATATCCGGGTCTTCCCTCTCGTCGTTGACAAGTCGGGCGGCTAGCCGCAAATTCCTCATTTGTGCAGCTCGGACTTCCTCCGCAACCTTAAGTGCATCCATTTCTCGATGCCGTCGCTTGAAGTTCTCCAACAGCGGATAAGTTCCAACCAACGACTCGATAAACAGGGAACCCGTCGGTATGACGATTTCATCGCCGTTTCGAAGGGGGTCGGCGAGAAGTCGTTCCAACCACTTTTTGAGTTCTGGCTTGAGCCGCTTGAACTCTTTCGGGTCTTTTTCAAACAGACAGCAAACAAACTTCGAATAGTCTTCCAAGTTCACGTTACTGAGTTCTTCAGGATCCATTGCGCCGAACGCCTGGTCGACATAGGGAGCGGCCATAAATTCAGTTAGGGCGTTGTGCTCCTTTAAGGGGAAGATCATGTAGTTGCCTTTGAAGCCAAGCATCGAGTCCAGATCGGCAACTTCAACCAAAGGCTTTGGAGGTTGGGAATTGGCCGGCTGGATGGTCCCCTTGATAAATGCCTTGAACTTCTTCGTTCCGGGTGCTCGGAAATTGGCAAACACATCTTCGACCGGCTGAATCTTGACGGAATAGGTCCGATCGGCCACCTCTTTCCCGGTGTGTGGATTTGTTACTGTCGTTGCCTTAAGGACCGGCACTTCGACTTTGTGCAAGCGGAGGTAACGCTGATCGGGAGGCTCCATGCTCCAGATTGCCTGCATGTAATAGGTTATGTTGCTCCTGATATGTGAAACGAGCCTTTTAGTTTTTGTTTCGCAGTCCAGATGATCCCGAAGCGTGGTGTTGTATTCGGCAGTCAGACGGTGCAGATTATTTACCTCGTCTTTTAGTGCAGCGGCTGCCTTGGCAGACTTTTCGACTGCATACTGGTGGGCATCTTTGGCAGCGAGTTCGCGAGCCTTCATAGCTTCTGGGTTTTGGCCCCCCCCACCGAAAAAGTCCCCAATATCGGAAAATAGTCCGTCAGAGTTCTCGGCTTCCTCTTCTTGGATCCGGCGTTCGATAGCGTTCTCTAGGGCTCGATAGCGGTTCTCGGCTTCGTCGCTTGCACTCGAAAGCTCAATGCGCAGTGTCTCCACAAGATTTCTTTGCTGACGTAGATTCTTCCGGAGTTCTCGCAGAGCGAAATCATCACCTACGCTCCTGTTGGCCAGATACTGAAGTGCGGGTCTGAAGCTGTCATCTAGCAGGAATCGATTGATGATCCAATCGTTTGCGATTACCCAGGCTTCGGTTATCTCGTGGGGAGCAGGCACTTCTTGCGCAACGAGGACGACCGGCATCACGCGGTAGAGTTGTTCGGATATTCGATACCTTCGTTGAAGTTCATAGAACAAGTAGGTAACCGACAGCTCGTCGTTCGGATTAACGATAGATCCTGATTCGCTGTACTCGTAGGATGAGCTGTCCTCGCTGTTGATCTCAATGCTTCGTTCATCCTTGTATTCCTGGACCGCCTTCAAAACCGCTTCCCGGAAATCCTTCCTGCTGGCGGCGGACTCGCTCTGAGCTTCCACGCCGAATGTGGTCGTGGATTTACCTTTTGAAATGCCGATGTTATAGGTGCCTTCGGTGCTTAGCCCAAAGTTCGTCTTGCTATGAGCTTTGTCCATGATCTCGCTCTCAACGCGCGATGTGGAGTTTTGCTCGGCCGTCTGGGAAGAATTATTCTTGACGGCTTCTTTCTTTACCAGCTTTAAGTTGCGCGTGGTCTTTACGGTGTATTTGCGCTCTTCCTTCGGTGAAAGTGGGATTGTCTTGATGAGCTTGCCCGCTTGGTAATTAATAGGGCACCACTTTTGGCGGTATGTGTTCATCAAGCCGAAATTGACACTGTGGAAGTTTTTGTCGGCGGCAAAAACCGTGAATTCATAAGCGCTGTTAATCCTGTTCTGGAGGTCACGAAGTGTCTTGTGGAGGGTGTAGTAATCATCGTGGCGAACGGCATCGATCAACCGCTCCCCTTGTTCGCGAAGATCTTGTCGCAGCTTTTCCTTTTGAAGCATCGTCAGGCGTCTGCCTGTAGGGGAGAACCATCCTCCAAGCGAGATTAGTTGTTTGTAGGATTCGACCAGATCATTGGCGATTTCGATAAGTTTCGATCGGTGAGTAGCGGCGAGGTCGACCCACTCCTCAATTGAAATGTCAAACTGAGCGGCGACATTCGCCGGTATCTCCTGCTGAAAAGTCGGATATACATCGCTAATTACCAGATCCCCGAGATTCACCTTTAAATCTTGGAGAACGCTTAATCCAGTCTTCTTCTTGTATTTCCGATCGAGTTCGTGCGCGGTGTTGACGATCTCTTCGTCTACCAACACCTTCCAAACATGCTCGAAGGCGATCTGTAGAGAATGAAAATCGTAGTAGGCAGGCACGTCTGCCGGGCCTTTTCCCAAGACGAACTCGCCCACTGACCGATCAACTGCGGATTGAGTCGCGGCGGCCTCGCCAAATTTATCGCCAAATACAAAGTCTGGCGTTTTCAAGTCGCTGAGAAGACTGCTCGCAATCTCCTTTACATTCTCGTTTGTCAGAGCGACTGCATTTGTTGACGAAGTCGAATGTGATGATTCACCAGCGTGATCGTGGTCCTCAGTTGGAATCCCGGTGTGGACCAGAGCGCACTTTCCGTCTTCGCTCTGCTCCACGCAGAATGCAGCGACCGGATTGTTTTGCACCAGCAAGGTGCCTGGATTTTCGGAACTATTGGCTCGAGCGAGAATCTCTGTAAGCTCAAATTCTGGAATCTTAGCAATCCCGTCGGTGGCTGAATCAAAGAACGGCTTCAGTCGCTTGATATCCGATGGCAACAGGTAGAGGTTGACTTCCACGCCGTCGCTGTCATTCAGTCCAGACGTGCCATTGATGGTCTTAGTGGCGGTATCAACTGCTCGCTCGACAACGATATCTGACTTATCCTTGATCGATGCGTCGCCCCGGACCAATTCGCCAGCAAACTTGACCTTATCCAAATTTGTTGCGATGCTGTTCAAGACTTGAGTCCTAATACTCTTCTTTTCTTCTGCGCTTTTCTCGATCTCAGCCTTATGGAATTCCACAACTGAGTGTTCGAGGTCTCGCTCGAACGTTCTCTCCATTCGATAGACTTCGAATGTCTCTTTTGTATCCGCGCCGCCATCAAGCCCAAACTTCTTCAAGGTTGCCGGCGATATGCCGATATTGAAATTCTCGGATTTACCTGCGCGACGGCGGATTTCAGATCGGTAAAGAATCCGCTTGCTCGAATCGGAGGTTTCGTCGTCAGGAGCTGCAACCGTAATCAACATGTCCATCCGGTCCCTGTCTCGATTGAGGGCAAAGACGTCTTCCGCGAAGTAATTGAACACAAATCGGCCGTCCATGTCCGTGGTAAGGCTTGCAAATCGGACAGCGTCTTTCAGGTCTGCATCGGTCCCCCTGCGACCGTTGGTGGCAGTCCCCGGGCCCACGTCAAAAATGGTGACGACAAGGTCGGAAATCCCGAGATTCGAGGACGTGTTAAAGACGCGACCACGGATGCTCATAGAGCGAGACGAAACCGATTCGATGATTGCCATTGGCCCTCTCCCTTTGTGCGATCGCAGCAGATCGCAGCTTTTTTATGATAAGGCCTAACAGTCCAAATGTGAAGAGGTTGAAATTAAAAGAGGAAAGATTCTTGCATGATTCAAGCACTTCGGGCTGGGTTATGCTGTCCTAAAACAAATGCGATTCAACTGGTGAGAGCGCCCGGGTGACGCCGATTCCTGGCCGCACTCCGGCTCCAAAAGGGCCCGTTTCAAGCCGAAATATCTCTTGAACCGCTCAAAGTGCGGACATCCACAAGCCATCATGCATAAATCGAAATTGCTCTCTCGAACCAGGTGGTTGTTAGGTTTCTGTCTAGTGTGTACTGGAAATTTCAACTGACCGGAAAACTCTGTTGGGTTCAAGACCAGGTTTCTCACCAAGGAAAGGGAATCCCCTTCTCTCCTCCAGATTTTGAACGGCTAGGCTCGGATCAACCGATTCGCCAATTTCGCCGCAAGGCCCGTTTCAAACCGGTTTCCATCGTAGGCTTTTTTTGCCTGGACAAAGTTAACTACCAAATTAATTGTCCCAATTAAAAGGAGAATAAGCCAAGTGGCGGCAGATTTGAAAATGATTGGCCACCATTCAAAATGCTCAAAGTTTTCTTGGTACTGTCGCCATAAGTTCACTATCGATAGGATTACAGAAATGGCTCCCAAAGCAAAAAGGAAAGTGTTTAGCAACAGCATTCCTATCAAAGCGTGAAGTGCATGGAATCGCACAAATCGCGATCCAGAACCTAAAATGTAGGCGATAATTGGACCAAAAACAGGGAATGGAATACTAGATAAGTGAGCGATTGCCGCAATACTGCGCTCATTCTTGGAGGGGGCGGTGTCATCCACACCTATATTCTCCGCTTAATATGCAGTTTAAATGGGCCTAACGTCTACTTATCGGCGGGTTTCCTGTAATCGTTAGCCCGTAAAAATGCCGACGGACGGCAAAGGGCAAAATTGCTCATCCTGGTAAGTAATCCGGGTCGGCGCGACCGGTCTTGGGGAAAAAAGCGGGTGAGAGAGAGTTAAAGGAAAGCTCTCGCCCGTAGGGGGAATTTCACACATGTTCAGGATGAAGGTTTTGGCCGCCGGCTTGGCGGCGCTGGCCGCACTTGCGACCGGGGCATCTGCCCAGGATTACGTCAGGGGCCGCATTCTCGTCAAATTCAAAGAGTCCGCATCTCCAATGGAGATCGACCGGGCAGTTGGCAACGTCAAGGGCAAGATGAAACTCGAGCCCGCCGGCGATGGAGTTGCAATTATCGAATTGCCAGACAACGCCAACGAAAAGGCTCAGGCAAATGCATTCCGCAATCGAGCGGATGTGGAGTTCGCCGAGCCGGACTATATCTATCACGCATCATTCACGCCCAACGACCCGCAACTCGGTTCGCAATGGCATCACGCGGCAATTCACGACACCGAGGCTTGGGACAGAACCCAAGGCAGCTCGTCGGTCGTAATCGCTATCCTCGATAGCGGTGTGATGAGCTCGCACTCCGATCTCGCCGGCCAGTTAGTTCCTGGTTACAACTTCTACGATGGCAATACCAACACAGAAGATGTATATGGCCACGGAACGATGGTAGCGGGAATGGCCGCCGCGGCGACGAACAACTCTAATGGTATTGGCGGCGTGGGCTTCAACTGCAAACTGATGCCTTTGCGCGTCACAAGCACCACTGGTTCGGCAAGTGCGAGCAAGCTCGCGGCAGCTCTTCAGTGGGCGGCCGATCGAGGAGTTCGAGTTGCAAACATAAGCTTCGATGCTTCATCGAGCAGCACGGTGACTAGCGCAGCTCAATACTTTGTGAACAAGGGTGGAGTCGTTACGATGGCGGCAGGAAACAACGCCACGTTCAACTCCATGGGAGATATCTCCGCAGTTCTCAACGTCAGTTCCACGAACTCCGGGGATGGAGTTTCCGGGTTCTCCAATACTGGAAACCTGATCGACTGCGCCGCACCTGGCGAGTACGTCTACACCACTTATTGGAATGGCGGCTACACCGGCGCTAACGGCACTTCGTTCTCCGCTCCCATCGTGGCCGGCATCGCGGGCTTGATGTTCGCCGCCAACCCCAACTTGAGCGGTGCGCAGTGCGCCGATCTCCTTCGGAAGTCGGGCGATGATCTGGGCGCGGCAGGCTGGGATCCAGCTTATGGTTACGGTCGAGTGAATGCTCGCAAAGCCGTCGATGCTGCAAGCGGAACGGCGGGACAAGACACTTCTGCCCCAAGCGTTTCCTTCAGCTCGCCGAGTAACAATGCTACTGTTTCAGGCAGCACCACGGTCTTTGTCAACGCCACCGACAACACCGCGGTCGATCACGTCGATTTCTACATGGATAACCAATTCGTTGGTTCGAAAGTAGCCGCTCCTTATTCCTGGAGCTGGGACACGACGACGGTGGGAGACGGTTTCCACAACCTGTCGGCCTTTGCTTACGATCTCGCTGGTAATCGGGGAAGCGCCTCGATCAGTGTGAATGTGAAGAACAATGTGGAGGTCGACACGATCGCCCCGTCGGTCCAGATCACTTCGCCAGGTAACGGCGCGAACGTCGGGATGAAGCTCACGGTCAGCCTTGCAGCCTCCGATAACGTCGGAGTGGCTCGAGTCGAGGTTTACGTCGATGGCAGCCTCGCCGCCAGCGACACCGCCGCTCCGTACTCCTTCAATATCAACACGAAGAAGTGGAGAAGGGGTTCGCACGAACTAGTTGCCAAGGCGTACGACGCCGCCGGCAACGTCGGAACCTCAGCTACGGTTACGGTCGATAAATAAATCCAAGAACATGGGCCCCCGGAAGTTACTTCCGGGGGCCATTTCTTTTCTCGCCGACGGCAACTGCGATCGGCAGAATGATCAGGCTGGCGAGTGAGGCTAGGGGAAAGATCGGCAAATACGGAAACGGACCTGATTTAGCGGTAGCCAACTCCACTCGGATGCTACGCGATTCTCGCAAAGGAATCTCGGCAATGACGTCTCCGGATGGATTTACCGCCATGGAGTATCCGGTCGATGCAGATCGAACCAATGGAAGGCCCGTCTCCACGGCTCGCCAAACCGAAGCCGCGCGCAACTGATCAGGCGCTCCGGATCCCATATACCAATCGTCGACCGACATGACGGTGAGGATCTGCGCCCCATTCAACGCCTGACGAAAGGCAATATCGGGAAAGAGCCCTTCAAAGCACAGGACCGGTCCAAGCGTCCATTCTCCAGCTTTCAGCGTGGCAACTTTGTCTCCGGGTACGAGGTCCCCTCCCGGCAAACGAAAGGCGTCAGCAAGGAATGGTATTTGCCGGCGAAATGGTACGTATTCGCCGAAGATAACCAGCCTCGTCTTATCCGCATAACTCCAGGCGCCGTCATAGGCGAACGCGGTCTGAAAACGGTCGGTGCCCTTGGAGCGTTGGCCGCCAAACACCACCGGCACAGTTTCCGGGAGCACGAAGTGGGTTTGAGGCGGGAACTCGCCTCCGTCACCGGATATGCCTTCCGGTAGCAGTAAGAATGCGGATTTGTTGATGGTTGCCTGGGCGGAAAAACGTTGAACAGCCTCCGCGATTCGCTGGTCTTGAGTTGCGTGGTCGCCGAATGCCATGTCGACACCGGGCTGTCCGATCGTAACGGCGATTTTCCGGTCTGACAAGGGCTCGGAGTATTTCACCCAGGAGGCGAGAAGCAGCACGACGGACACAGCTACGTAACCTCTTACCTGTTTCCACTTGGAGCCCGGACCAAGCAACTCGCAGAACAGCACATTGACCAAAACCGCCCATGCCCCAACCAGGAAGATCGAACCGAAATAAGCTGTCTGGATCATCCACGGGAAGTTCCATAGCGGCGTGGCGATAAGCCCATAAGGGAATGCCAGAACCGGAATGTAGGAGCGGAAAACTTCAACGCCTGCCCAAACGAGGGGTATGCCCCACGGCATCCTCTGGCGCCAGCACAGCGTAACTTGCCAGCCGGCCAAACCGAAGTAGAGTGCGCCGGCCGCGCACGCCGCCGCGTATGGAATCAGTGCTAGGAGCGGATTCTGTACCCAGCGATTTACAAAAGTGAAGATCCAGAGGAACTGCCCGAGGAGGAACAGAAATCCGAACGTCCAACCGCTACGAAACCCGGATTTGCCGCCCGCATTCCTGAGGGAATTGAGCCAAGGAACAAGACCAACGAGGATAAGGAGGCTAAGGGATATCGGTGCGTACGCCAAGTTGAGAAGCAGCGCGCTTACCAAACACGGCCAGGCTCTAGCGAGTCGAGCCATCCACGCTGCCACTCATCGCCCCGGTCGAAAGGTGCCGGGTGTCGTTGTAATACTGGATGGTGAAGAGACCATCATGTCGTCGCTCCAGCTTGGTTACGCTGGTGTTGGCAAAACGAAAAGCGCGCGCGGTTTCCAAATTCCCCAGGATCAGCCGAGCCATCAGCAAACCGCAGGTTCCTCCGTGGCTCACCAGCACGGTTGTGGATTGATCGTGCATCAAATCTTGGACGAGTGGTTCAAGTCGGTTCCACACGTCGGCAAACGATTCTCCGTTGGGGGGTCTTAGTTTCAAGTGGTTTACGCCCTGGATTGCTTCCAATGCAGGCCACCAAGATGCGATGTCCCGGAAGTACTCTCCCTCCCAATCCCCGAATTTACGTTCCCGAAGAATGGTGGTCTCCTCGATCGGAGCGCCGGTGGATAGTCCGATTGGAGCGGCGGTGTAGCGGGCTCGCTCCAAATCGCTGGTGAGGATGCGGTCGATTCGCTTCCCGGCAAAGCGCTCGCCCAATTGACGTGCTTGCTCAAGCCCCAGCTCATCGAGAGAAATGTCCGCGTGTCCCTGGGCTCGCTGCTCGGCATTCCAGGCAGTTTGCCCATGCCGAATCAGGTATAGCCGCATCGGCCGAGTGTACCTATACCTGCCAAGGACGGGTCTCGCCCAACTCCGTTCCGGCGGTGTTAACCCTTAGGGTTCCTAATCGAAGGATGCGAACCGGCGCAGGTGCGACCGCCGTACAGTGGGCTTTGACTACACCTTCACCGAAGTCGATGGACTCGATGCATCCAATCCCGAAATCTTCACCATTCGCCTTGGCGAAGCTGCAAAGCAAACCCTCGTATTCGGATGGGTGGGCAATATGCGCTCTGGAGCAGTTGAAATGGTCAAGTGCCCGTACCACCGCAAGATCTTCTGGATCCTCTTTGGCGATGAGAAACAAGCTATTTCCCGCCGATTCCGCGTGCAAAACCTGCTCTCCAAAGTACGGCTGCAGTTGAGCCTGGGTGAGATTCATGCCCGAACCCAATCTTGCTCCTTCCACGGAAACGCGGTTCAATTCAAACTCGTGCGACTCGCAGTTCTCGAACATTCGCAGCCAATGCGCTTTGCGTTGGGCGTTCTGAACCATCTCCGGAAATGCGGACTCGATCTGAAGCTCCTCCGGTCCAACTGGGAAGCCGGATTGATCAATTCGGCTTCCTAACGGAATCATGGTTTCATCGGGTTGGAACAATTGCGCAGCAAGCATGGTTGCTTGGCGGATCACTGGAGTTCCCCGATTGGGCCACAACTCGACGATCACGCTCTCAGATGCTCGGGCCAAAAGGTAAGCGAGGGCAGCGATCAACACATGCGGGGAGCGTTGGGGATCGATGCTTCCATAAAACCGCCAGGCAACAACCTTGTCTTCCCGAAAAAGACAGAGCCGTCCTGGGGGGCTCTGATCGGGATCGGCCGGGTTGAGGCAAATGTAGTCTCGGCCCTTACGATTCTCTTTCAGCCAATCGCGCCAACTGCAATCTGGATCCCGGAGGAGCAACGTGCGCGACATGTTGGGTGAACAGTACCCGCGCGGACGCTTGGCGATGGATAAACTGGATTTATGCGCGAAATTACCTGTATCGACTCCCATACCGAGGGGGAGCCTACGCGCATGGTTTGGGAGGATGCTCTACCTCTGCCGGGTGCAAATATCGCGACCCGGTTGGAGGAGTTCAATCGGCAATTCGAGATGCAGTTTCTGCCCCTGCTGTTAGAGCCACGAGCGTTTGAGGCGGTGGTCGGCGCTTGGGTCGGCTCACCAACCGCACCCGATTGCCTTCACGACATCATTTTTTTTAACCCGACCGGAGCTCTTGGAATGTGCGGCCACGGCACAATCGGAATATTGGCAACGCTTGCATTTGAAGGTCTTCCGCCCGGGGAACATCAACTCAATAGCCCGGTAGGAATTGTGAATGCCAGGCTCTTGGATGGCCACCGAGTTCAATTGCGAAACGTTGTTTCCTACCGGATGGCCAAGGGAGTTTCAGTCGAGGTCGGGGAATTCGGGTTGGTTACTGGCGATGTTGCCTGGGGCGGAAACACATTTTTCTTGGTTGAGAATTCACCTATTCCAGTCCAAATTGAGAACCTGAATGAACTGGAGGATTTCACCAAAGCCGCGATGGCGGCGGTCCGTCAGGCGGGATATCCGGATGTGAATCACGTGGAAGTTTTCGGGCCCGCCAATATGGAGGGGGCATATGCGAAGAACTACGTCCTTTGTCCGGGAGGCGAATATGACCGCTCGCCCTGTGGAACAGGGACAAGCGCCAAGCTGGCCTGTCTGGCTGCCGACGACAAATTGGCTCCAGAAATCCCAATTATCATTGAGAGCATCATTGGAACCAGCTACCGGGGGTGGTACTCCAAACATCCCGACGGCGTAATTCCTACCATCGAGGGCACGGCGTACGTAACCGCAAAGTCCACACTCATCTTCGAAGATGACGACCCAATGCGGGTTGGAATCCGCAAATGAGCAATTCGGTTGCGGTCATTGGTGGCGGTGCGGTTGGACTGTTTTGCGCTTACTACCTGAGCCGCGCCGGGATTAGGACGACGCTTTTCGAACGAGGCGGAGAGCATCACGACTGCTGCTCGCTCGGTAATGCCGGAATGGTGGTTCCGAGCCACTTTGAGCCGTTGGCGGCGCCCGGAATGGTCGGCTACGGACTGAGGATGATGCTTCGGCGGAATAGCCCGTTTGGAATGAAGGTCGGATTCGATCCGGATCTCGTGCGTTGGGGTTGGCGGTTTGCTCGATCGTGCCGACCCGAGAACGTGGAGCGTGGCGCAAAACTACTTCGCGATTTGAATTTAGAATCCAAGCGGCTGTACCAGGAGTTCAGCAACATCACGAAAAATTCCATCGGCTTGGAGGAGAAGGGCCTGGTGATGCTTTGCGCAAATGACAAAAGCCTTCACCATGAAT
>DATFHI010000254.1:0-2167 GCA_035248525.1 Fimbriimonadaceae bacterium
GTCCATTCCGAGCGCTTTTTCCAATCCACGGTATCCACCCTTGGCCCGATAGCCATCGAGGGTCCGATTGGAGGAGTCGTGGGCATGTTCCAGAAGCAGCTTGCGCTCGGCCATATTCCCTCAGATTCTACTCAAAACCAAGTCAAACGGTTTTCCCGCGAAGGTGGACTTTCACGATCTCATCCGCCATCTTGACGACGGTGGATTCATTAGTAGATCGGAGTTGGTCGATGAGCTTGTCGAAAGCAGCTTCGTCGACCGGGCCAATGTATTGGTCACCAATTTGTAATACCGGGGCTCGGTCGCAAGCATCTAGGCATTCGACTTCTTCCAGGGTGAAAAGCCCGTCTTCAGTGGTCTCCCCGTGTCCGATTCCCAGTTTGGCCTTGATGTAGTCTCGCAGCCGGTACGCGCCGCAAAGGTGGCAAGACAAGCATGTGCAAATTTCGATCTTATGCTTTCCTGGCTGGTGCGCGGTGTTGTACATCGAGTAGAAAGTGGCGACTCCCTCGATCTCCGCGTAGCTCCGCTTCAATCGGTGAGCCACTTCGGCAATGGCCTCACCACTCAAGAATCCGCCGTACTCACGTTGTGCGATCCATAAGCAAGGAAGGATGCAGGATTTCAAGTCTGGATAATGGGTTTTGATCTCTTCGAGCTCTTGGATTGCTTTTTCCGAAAACCGCAATTCCAGATCTTCGAGCGATGGAATACGCGGTCGTTCATTCGGACTTCCAAGCTGCAAAAGTTCGCTCATCGATGCCAAGAATACCGGTCTACCGGTCGATTTCGCCCAAAACGATGTCGATAGATCCTATGATCGCGATCACGTCGGCAATCAGGCGACCAATAGCCAAGACCTCTAACGCTTTCAGGTTCATGAACGAGGAAGGGCGTTCGTGCCACCGGTAAGGACGGTTCGATCCGTCGCTCACAATGTAGAAGCCGAGTTCGCCTTTGGAGCCTTCGATTCCCGCGTACGCCTCACCAACTGGGGTGTGGAAGCCCTCCGTAAACAGCTTGAAGTGGTGGATAAGGGACTCCATTGAAGTGTCCAACTCCTCACGAGGCGGCGGCGAAATCTTCCGGTCATTGGTACGGAAGTCGCCTTCCGGCAAATTGTCCATCGCCTGCCGGATGATACTGGCGCTCTCTTTCATTTCGGCGATGCGGACCAGGAACCGGTCATAGACGTCGCCCTGGCTGCCAACTGGAATCTTGAAATCAAAGTCCTCATAGCTCGAGTAAGGATTGCTCTTGCGTAGATCGAATGCAACGCCGCTGGCCCGGGCAATGGGTCCGCTGCAGCCCAACTCCAACGCTTGCTTACCTGTCAGGACGCCGACTCCGTAAGTCCGCTCTTTCCAAATTGGATTCTCGACGAGCAAGTTCTCAACGACTTCGAGCTCGCTCAGAAATCCATCCAAGAAGGGATACAGTTTCTTCTCAAATCCTTGCGGCATATCGCCGCGAAGCCCGCCGGGGACGATCCACGATGGCATCATGCGTACGCCGCTGAACATCTCGAACATATCCAAGATGTATTCACGCTGCTGCATGATGTAGAAGAATGGCGTCATGGCTCCGAGGTCGAGCGCGTGGGTTCCCAACCAGACGCAGTGGGAAGCGATTCGACTTAGTTCGGCGAGGATAACCCGCAAATACTGGGCACGTTTGGGAATTTCACAACCTAGCAGCTTTTCGACTGCGAGAGCGTGGGCAAGGTTGTTCCCGTTTGCGTTCAGATAGTCCATGCGGTCGGTCATTACGACGCACTTGTGATATTGCTGGTATTCGGCCTCTTTCTCCATGCCCGTGTGCAGGTAACCGATTACGCACTTGCACTTAATGATCACCTCACCCTCTAGTTCACAAATCACTCGAAGGACGCCATGAGTCGACGGGTGTTGGGGACCCATGTTGACGACCATGGTGTTCTCGCCGACCTTTTCAAAGATCGTCTCGGTCGAGGGCATGAAGGCTTGTTTGGACATTGAAATTGAAGGTTACCGCACGGAAGAAAGACAAAAAAATCGGGGCTGCGATTGCAGCCCCGAGATCTTGTCTGGTTCTACCTAGTTGGCAGTTTGCGCTGATGTGCCGGGTCCGGTGGTTCCACCGCCGCCGCCAGCTCCCGCAGTGGGAGGAGGCAGAGTCGGAGTCGCCT
>DATFHI010000255.1:0-10773 GCA_035248525.1 Fimbriimonadaceae bacterium
CCCGACAAGGCGATCGACCTGATCGACGAGGCCGCGTCCCGAGTTCGCTTGCATGAGAGCCTTCCTCCGAAAGACGTTCGTGAAGATCGCGTGAGGCTGTCCAAGCTTCGCGCCGAAGTGGAGCACCTTTCCAAGCGCGTCGAATCCTCGGATGAACTGCAAAAGATCACCGCCGAGCGCGACGAGTTGGAAGCATCCATTCAAAAGCGCGAAGAGGAGTGGAACGAACTCGAGAAGAAGGAACCGGTGGTCGGAGAGTCCGAAATTGCCGGCATTGTTCAGAGTTGGACGGGCATTCCGGTGACCAAGCTTGTAGAAGCTGAGAGCCAGAAGCTCCTCCGCATGGAAGAGGATCTGCATCAACGGATCATCGGCCAAAAGGATGCAGTTTCCGCGGTTGCCCGAGCGATCCGTCGCGCCCGCAGCGGGCTCAAGGATCCGAAGCGGCCGATGGGAAGTTTTATTTTCCTCGGACCGACCGGCGTGGGCAAGACCGAACTCGCGAAGGCGCTTGCGGCCTACCTGTACGAGAAAGAATCGAACATGGTGCGGATCGACATGTCGGAATACATGGAGAAGTTCTCCGTGTCCCGACTGGTTGGCGCTCCTCCGGGATACGTGGGTTACGACGAGGGCGGCCAGTTGACCGAACAGGTTCGGCGCAATCCGTACACCGTCGTGCTCTTAGATGAAATCGAAAAGGCACATCCCGAGGTCTTCAACATCCTCCTGCAGGTCATGGAGGACGGTCAATTGACGGACAGCCAGGGTCGCACTGTGGACTTCCGCAACACGATTATTATCATGACGTCCAACGTAGGCGTTCGGCCGATCGAGGTCGAGGGCAAGCTAGGATTTAACAAGCGGTCTGAGGATCCAAACGATCCGAAGGTTTATGAGGCGATGAAGAATCGGATGACGGAGGAGATGAAGAAGCTTTTCCGACCGGAATTTCTCAACCGCGTGGACGAAGTGATCGTTTTCACCCACCTGAAGAAGGAAGAGATTCTGCAGATTGCCGAGCTCTACCTCAAGCGGGTGAACGAGCAGGCGGCGGCGATGGAGATCACGATCGAGCTCAGCGAATCGGTGAAGGACCTTCTGGCCAACGAAGGCTATGATCCGAATCTCGGCGCAAGACCTTTGCGCAGAGCGGTGCAGCGATTCATCGAGGACCCGCTCGCGGAGGAGATGCTGCTGGGTCGGTTCCAAGCCGGGGATCATATCCTGGCGGATTTGGCTGAGGATGACAACCGAACGGTGATCTTCAAGAAGAAAGACATCGAAGAGGGCAAGCCGAAGAAGAAAGAGTTGGCGGCTAAGAGCTAACTTGAGTCTGAGTCCCCGATGCCTGTATGGCGTCGGGGACTTTTTTATTCTTCCGTAGGCCCGGGATGATTGTGCCCGGGTTCAAGGCCCGGGATGGTTTGTGCCTTCCCGTACACCCTGGATGATTGTGCCAGGGCAAACACGGAGACATGGATTTCCATGGCACAATCCCGCCCAGAAGCAGCGAACCAATTCCAATCACCTCGGCAGGAATCCAATTTCCCCGGCAAAATCATCCGGGGTGTACGGATTCATAATTCCCGGCACGATCATCCGGTTCATTTCCCCGGCACGATCATCCGGGGCGTACGGCTCCCCAATCCCCGGCACAATCATCCGGTTTCCATTCCCCGGCACAATCATCCGGGGCGTACGGCTCCCCAATCCCCGGCACGATCATCCGGGGCGTACGTTTTAAATAATAAGGTCGTAAGATTTAGGTGATGATCGCTTCCATCGTCGCGCTCGCAATAGCCGCGCAAACGACCAAATTCGAGCCCGTGCTTGGCGGACTTGCGGAAGCGGTCGTGGGAATAAGGCCGCACCCGGAGCAGAAGATTTCGCTTTATATGCGGCGCAGTCGGATCAATGCCCTGCTGGACCAGCGGATTCGGCAGGCTGCAAATGATCCTTGGATCAAGGTTGGGGAAACGCGCACGAGCGTGAAAGACGTGGTTCTGGAAGGTTTTTCCTGCCTGATGCTGGAATCCACCGCAACTCGGGATGTGCTTGCCAACAACCCGATGGAAGGAGTAATCACGCCGCGGGTCGTGCGGAAAGTGGAGCGCACCCGGCGCGTGTGGGTCGCGGAAGATGGATCCATTTTGAAAACCACGTTCGAGCAACGACTACCAGAGGCTTTCTCGATCGAAATGGTATTTGGGCAGGGGCTGGTGTATGTCTATAAGACCAAGGACGGGAAAAAGGAGTCAGCCCAAGTGGACCTCACCGTCGATCCCAGCCAATTTGAGAACGAATTCCTCGCGATGGGTTGGGGAAAGCAAGTTTTCAAAAAGGCCAAGACTTTCGCCACGCTCGATCCCTTCGCCGGCAACGTGCGAACGTTCTCGGCAAACCTCCTGAGCAACTTTGAGGCGACGGAGAATGGCAAGCGCGTTAGCGGATTCCGCACCGAGCTCTTGGAAGGCAAAGAGCGCAATATCGTGTGGGTGACCAACGACGGCCGGCTCCTGCAAGTCGATCTCGCCAATGGAGATCGACTGCAGGTGGGCGATCAGCCGCCCTCGAACTAGCCGCCGCCCTTGCTGAGCGGATCGGTCTTCGGCATCACCGGGTATGGTGGGCGCTTCACTTTCTTGGGCGGATTGCGCTTGAGTTCATCCATCAGCCAAGCCACGCCTCGCTCCAACTGAGCATCGTGACCTTGCCGCCAAACGAACGGATCTTCCTCGACCTCGATATCCGGGTCGATGCCATGGTTCTCGGACTCCCACTGGCCACTGACACTGTAGATGGCATCCTGCGGAGAGGTCACAAATCCTCCCCCCATCAGCGCAACTCCCTGAGCGGCGGCAACCAGTCCACCCCAAGTGCGCTTGCCGATTAGGGGTCCGATTTTTGCCGTTCTAAAGAACATCGGCAAGGCGTCGCCGCCGGAACCCGCCATCTCATTGATGAGGAGCGCTTTCGGGCCCTCATTCGAGAAGATCGGAATCGGAAAGTCCTCATGATCCCGCTGATGTCCCATTCCCAGAACCCGGCGACTGAGGATCTGAATGACATAGTCGGAGAGCGCGCCGCCGTTATTGAATCGCTCGTCGATGAGGACGGCATCTTTATCCAACTGCGCGGTGAAGTACCGGTTGAAACTCGCAAATCCGGGAGGGCTGGTATCCGGCATGTACACATAAGAAACCCGTCCGCCGGAAAGCTGCTCCACCTTGCGCCGGTTGTCCTCTACCCACGCCTGATATCGCAACGCGCCTTCGTTGGACACTGGCTGCACGATCAGGTCGCGCGCTCCCGATCCATTTGGATTCGGCCCGACTTTGATCCTGACCTGCTTGTTTGCGGTGCCTTCGAAGACGGCATAGACGTTATCTTTGTCGGTCAGGTCCCGACCGTTGACCGCAAGCAGATACTCGCCGGCCTTGACCAACGCGCCCGGTTGCGTGAGCGGGGCGCGCAGCCCCGGATTCCAGTTCTCACCGTTGTAGATCCGGGCGAAGCGGTAGCGGCCGTTTTCGATCGAATAGTCGGCGCCGAGCAGTCCCCCGGGGACCGACTTGGCTTGCGGAATGTCGCCTCCACCCGCGAAGGTGTGTCCAACGCTGACCTCATTCATCATGTCCAGCAGCAAGTAGTTGAAGTCCTGTCGGCTGGAGAGGTTGGCGAGGTATGGCTCATAGCGCTGGATGGCCTTGTTAATGTCCAAACCGTGGGTATTGGGGTCGTAAAGGAAGTCGCGCATGTTACGCCACGCCTCGAAGAACATCTGCCGCCACTCGGCTCGCGGGTCCACCCACGACTGTAAACCGTCTGTACTCACGGCGCCCTGTCCGGGTTGGGGCGGGGCCATGGTGGGGACGATTTGGAATCCTCCAAACCCTTGGAGGAGAACTTTATCTCCTCTCGCGTTGGTTTGCATGGAGAAGACGCCCTGGGCGAATGGAGTTGCCGCATGGCTAGCGAAGGAGTATCGCAGGACGGCGCTGCTGGCCCCAGGTCCGGGAACCGTTGGGTTGCGAAGGATGAGAATCGAACCCGGAGTGGCGGGGGCGATTAATTCATAGTTGCTCATCGGCAGCGGAATCGCGAGAATGCGTTGGCTGATACCGTCGAAGTCGACTTTGACCTCTCGGCTGGGAGGGGTTGGAGGCGTGCCGGGGTTGGCAGGAGGCGCGGCATCCGGCTTCTCCTCATCACTTTCTGGAGCGAGCGGAGATGGATCGGTCGCTCTTAACACGATCACGTACACGCTTCGGGTTACCGGGTGCGCCATGGCGCTCATGCCACCCACCGAGATCGATTCGGCGACATCGGTACTGGCGGTGAAGAACAGGTGTCGACCGCCGCGGTCAAACACAGGATTGGCGGCGTCGCTCAAACCATCCGTTAATTGGGTCGACTTACCGCTCTCCAAGCTGTAAACGTGGATCGCCGAAATCTTGTTCGGGCCACGCTTGGCGTAGGTCAGCCATTTGCTGTCGGGAGACCAGTTGGGCGTCATCGCCTCCCCGAAAAAATAGTAAGGCTCGCGGTCGACCTGGGTGACCTTCCGCGAATCCACATCCAATATCTGTAGCCGCAAAGTCTGGTCGATAAAGGCGATCTTCTTGGAGTCCGGGGACCAGAGCAGCGCCCGGTACCAACTGGGATAGCTCGTCAGCTTAATAACCGTGGGCTGGCCGCCCCCCATCTGGTCGGCGATGTGGAGTTCGTAGTTGCCACTGGCGTCGCTCAGGTAGGCGATCTTCTTGCCGTCGGGCGACCAGGTGGGGCTGCGCTCGGCAATTCCGGGAGTTTGAGTGAGGTTCCGGCTATCGCCCTTGTCGACGGGAACGGTGAAGATGTCGCCACGGGCTTCAAAGACTGCCCGCACGCCACTCGGCGAGAGGTCGGCGGATTGCACCATGTTGCCAACCGCTTCCAGCTTTGGCCGGACTTCGAGCAGGTCGTCGGAGATCTCGATCGGAACCCGCTTTGCGGTTTTGGTCGCCAGGTCGTACAGGTTCAACGAGCCGATCTTTTCAAAAACAATCGCGCCGGGGCCGGCTTCGGCGGAGATGATGTCGAAACCGTCGGGCGGCAGCAACGGCGAGACTCGTTTGGAGCTGACATTGTAAGCAAACAGGGTGCTGCGACCGTTTCTATCGGAAGTGAAATAGATCGTGTCTCCCACCCACATCGGGTTGCGGTCGACCGAGTTCTGCCGGGGCACCTTTTCGACTTTGCTGTCGCTCAATCGGGCGATCCAGATTGGAGTGGTCTGTCCGCCGTGGTAACGCTTCCACCCCGGTTGCCAAAGGTCGTGGGGGATGTACGCGATGCGAGTGGCATCTGGTGAATAGCTGCCCGCCCAACCCCGCGGAAGGGGCAGCGCCTTCGGCCAACCGCCCTCCATGGAGATGGTGTACATGCGCAGGTCGCCATTCGGCTGCTCCATCCCACTGGAAAACAGGACGGACTTGCCGTCGGGCGTCCAACCCTGCACTTGATCTGCTCCCGGGTGAAAGGTCAGGCGCTTGGGATTTCCTCCGCTTGCGGGGACCACATAGACATCCACGTTGCCGTCATAGTTGCCGGAGAACGCGACCCAATTCCCATCGGGGGAAAAGTGCGGGGACGCTTCCACTCCGGGGCCGGCGGTGAGTCGCCGGGCCTGCCCTCCTTCGCGGTTAACCAGCCAAATGTCCGTGCCGAATTCAAAGGCGATCTGGGTAGGCCCCAGGCTCGGGTTGCGAGCCACCAAGGGAGCATCCGACTGCACGCCAAAGGCCGATGAGGCAAGGATTGCCGACACAAAAAGAAGGAATTTGCGCATTGCTATGGGGATTATAGTGCCTGGAATGGTCAAAGTCTAGCGAGTCCCACCAACATTTCTGACCCAATCTAAGTGGGTTCGGAGAGGTACCCTATTGCCCTCCCCATGTCGAGAATTCTTACCCAGTTGCCCATCGGCGAAAAAGTCGGCATTGCCTTCTCCGGCGGACTCGACACCTCGGTCGCCGTCGCCTGGATGCGCGAAAAGGGCGCGATGCCGTACTGCTACACCGGACTCCTGGGCCAATACGATGAGAAGGATGTGGAGTCGGTGCCCCACCGGGCTCTGGACTACGGGGCGGAAAAGGCGCGGCTGATCGATTGCCGGCCGGAGATGGTGCGGGAGGGATTGGTGGCCCTGCAATGTGGGGCGTTCCATATCTCCAGCGGCGGCAAAACCTACTTCAACACCACGCCGATCGGCCGCGCGGTAACCGGAACCATGCTCGTCCGGGCGATGGCGGAGGATGGAGTATCGGTTTGGGGCGACGGCAGCACCTACAAGGGAAATGACATCGAGCGGTTCTATCGCTACGGGCTGCTCGCCAACCCCGACCTGCGCATCTACAAGCCTTGGCTCGACCGCCAATTCGTGGATGAACTGGGCGGGCGCAAGGAGATGAGCGAATGGCTGACCGCGCGCAACCTTCCCTACCGCGACAGCCAGGAAAAGGCGTATTCCACCGACGCCAACATTTGGGGCGCCACCCACGAAGCCAAAGATTTGGAGTTTCTCAACAAGGGATTGACCATTGTGGAGCCCATCATGTGCGCCAAGCATTGGGATCCGGCGGTGGAAATCAAACCGGAGGTGGTACGCATCGGGTTTCACGAGGGATGGCCGGTGAGCATCGACGGTGAGACCTTCGAGGATCAAGTTCAGCTCGTCTACCGGGCGAATGAAATCGGCGGGCGGCACGGTCTTGGAGTTAGCGACCAGATCGAGAACCGGATCATAGAGGCTAAGAGTCGCGGGATCTATGAAGCCCCCGGTATGGCGTTGCTCTTTGCAGCCTATGAGCGGTTGGTCAACGCCATTCACAACGAAAACAGCATCGAGAACTACCGCACGATGGGGCGACGGCTGGGACGGCTGCTCTACGAGGGTCGCTGGTTCGACCCGCAGTCCTTGATGCTTCGGGACAGTCTGCAGCGCTGGATTGGCTGCCTGGTCACGGGTGAGGTGACGCTGGAACTGCGTAGGGGCGATGATTACACGATCCTGGATACCACTGGTCCCAATCTCTCCTATCACCCCGAAAAACTCAGCATGGAGAGCGGACAATCGGAGTTCGGACCGGAGGACCGCATTGGCCAGCTGAGCATGCGCAATTTGGATATCCAGGACTCCAGGGCGAAGTTACTGGAGTACAAGGAGTCGCACGAACTGGCGCCCGGGGGCATTTCCGCGCTGGGAATGGGCGAGGAGTCTTAGGAGATCTAAAATCGCTTGACGGCATGTAGTCGCTGAAAAGTCGACGAGTTACAATATCACCTATGAAATACACCATCGTGCTGGAGCAAGAACCCGATGGCGGATTCGTCGTAACGGTCCCGGCCCTGTTGCGTCAGCGAAGGCGACACTCGCGATGAGGCCGTGGAGAATATCAAAGAGGCCGCCAGCCTATACCTAGAAGACTGCGGCACCAGATCATTACGGCGGCCAGATTGTCGGTGGAAGAGTTAATCGAACTGCCCTATATTCGCTTTCGCGGGGAGCGACTATGACCAGCTTGATATCTACTCCTGGTGACTCGGAAACCCTCGCCTGATAACGCAAGGCGCGTGCCAGAAAGGTCGGGACACGTGGATCATCCGAACCTCCGGTCGCCGTAATGACTCGGACCAATGACCAATCCAATTAGGCGCAGGTCCAAAACCCTTGGACACGTGGCCCGGGCCGATTTCCATGCGGATTTACCGATGCAGCATGCAGAAATGTTCTCCACTTGCCGACAAAAAGTTTGTAGGGCGGACGGACAACAATGGGAAGAGTCATACCGAAAGGCAAACAGGACAGGCTAACTTTTTTACGGACGCATATTCCGGGGTGGATCGCCAATGCCGCAGAGTTGGGGTTGGATGCCGCCCAAATCGCCCAACTTTCAGCAAGTCTCGCCGAGGCCGAAGCGGCCTACAAAGACCACTTAATTAAGCAAATGGCCGCCCGCAACGCAACCGCTGTTTCAGACAATGCCATCGACCGCGCGACAAAGCTGGCTGCCTCCGTTATCTTGAAAGTCCGAGGCTTAGCCGCCGTTGAAGAAAGCATCGGGCCCTTCATCGCCGCCGGAATTCCGACGCCAAAGAAGCCGGTGCGAGCCCCACAAGCACCCCCGATGCCCCATATCACGTCGATCACGATGGCCACGGGTGCAATCTCCATCAAATGGACCGGCAGTCTGAGCGAAACGGACTTCTTCACGCTATATCGCAAGACATCGGGTGGGCGGCCATCGCTGATCGCTTGCTTGCGACGCTTTTCATTTCTGGACTATGCGGCTCCGTTGGACGAAGGCGACTTACAGTATTTTGTGGTTGCACAACGACGGGGGATTGAAGTGGCGTCCCCGATCACATCGTTCATGCTGCCCAATCCAAAACATCGCGCGGCTTAACCCGCGAAGTCGCCCGAGGCTACTTCGCCTGGTTCGCCCGACTCCGAGTCGCGTAGTGATTCCAACCGGCCAAGACCAGCCGCTCATCGGGATGCTGGTTCCCTTCCTCGACCCGGTCGTTGCCTGCGTACATTTGAACCAATACGGTTTTGCGAGTCTTGGGAGATCGGTTCGGCATGCTCCCGTGGAGTGTGAAATAGTGGAAGAAAACGACGTCGCCAGGCTCCGCTTCCAGGGGTAAAGCGTCGGACAATGGGTAATCGGCGAGCAGTTCCGACTCGCTCTGGCCGGAGGTTCCTTCGATCCTGCCCAACTTGTGGGAGCCGGGATACACGCGCAAACAGCCCATCTCGTCGGTCGCCTCGGAGACGTGGATGATCCCCGCGATCATGGAATCCTTTTCGGTTGGGAAGTAGGTCCAATCTTGGTGCATGGGGAAGGGCGCGCCCTCCTCGCTCGGCTTTTGGAACAACTTGGAGTGGTGGAGGACCACGTCGGGGCCGAGGATGTCGGTGGCAGCCTTAAGGAATCGCTCCTGCATCAGGGCTCGGTGCCACACAGCGGAGTATTGTTGCACGTTGTGGGTGTGGAGCACCACCATTTGGGAGGTCTGCATCTTCTCCATCTCAGGTCCGCTCCAGCGCGCGTTGACATTTTCCCCCGCGCCGCTCATTTGGGCGACGATGCGGTCGAAGTCCCTCTCCAACTCCTCTACCTCGTACGGGTCATAGACTCCGCGCGCGACATAGAATCCCTGGTCGTCGAACTGTCGGGCGGCATCCGACCGGGGGCTGGTTTCACGACTCTGAGTTGCATCCACCTCTTAAGCTTGAACCAGTTGGGCGGCGAAATGCCTCAGATTGGGATAAGAAAAGTAAAGGTTGTCCTTTTTCAGCACTGGACCAATGCGGTCTAACCTTGCGTATAGAAGAGGTCTTCCGCGCATCCACCTAGACAGTCTTCCATGCGCCGCTTTGGAAGGACGTATAAGGAGCCGTCCATCCGGATTCGATATATGGGGCCTTTCATGCGCGGGCCGCGGGAATTGGCAAGGTCTTCAACAGTGACGACCGAATGCGGGGCACCCTGGCACAAACCATCCAGGGCCTACGGGCAAAAAAAATTTCCCCGCTAAAGGCGCGGGTCGACAGGTTCGCTCTCAAGCGCCAAGACGCCGAAGACGCACTCATGAACGCTGGTGAGCGACTTGTAGCCGACAAATCGCTCTAGCGCCTCGATCCCAAGGACGAATTCCCGGCTTGCCAATCCGCGCTTCCGATTAACGGACCTGCGTCGCAGTTGCGCCAGGTTCTCGGGTTCTAGATACTCCGGTCCATAGATGATCCGAAGGTATTCGGGGCCTCTGCATTTGACCGCAGGCTGAAGGGGCCGCCCCTTATCAAGAACAAGGAAATCCCAAGGCTTGACTACCATGCCCTCGCCCCCGGCGTCGACAAGCGTTTCCCACCAAGCGCAGGCATCGTGTCGATCCTGTTCCGAATTCAGATTGACAATCAGGTGGTTGGTCCTTTTGAGTATTTCGCTATCTTCGTCACACAATCGACCGAGCATTTCTAAATGCCAACCGTGGTCCTTGTCGATATGTACGGCACCCTCGGATGCAAGCAGGTGAAATGGGGCGAGTTTGTAGTCCTCCAGCCGAGAAACCTGCCAACAGTATCGACGGTATGCATCGGTGAACTTAGCCGCCGAAAGTACGCGTCGATCTGCCTCGCGGGCAAGGTCTTCCGCGCCTTCCACTCCACGAGCGGCAACCAAGGAGAAAACTTCTTTCCATGCGGCTGCAGCTGAAGACGCCGCCGTGCCCACGGGCGCATATTGATCGCGCAGCAGACCCACCGCTTTGGCCGACCAGGGCATGAGTTCCATATCGAGCACTAGCCAATCGGTTTTCAGTTCCTCGTAAAGTCCTGACCTCTCGGCGGCTTGGTGAATTCGCTCCACCAGAGCAGCTTCAACGGTTGGATCATCGAAAAAGCGTCGCCCGGTGCGGGTGGTGATGATTCCCTGCTCGCCGGTACCTACGCGGAATCGCTTCGCGGCAGTGTCGCTGCTTCGGCAAGTCACCGTAACCGCGCGTGATCCCATATGCTTCTCCTGGCAAACCACTTTTTGCACGCCATGTGAAGCGTAGTAGCCGAGAGCTTCGGTTGGATACTCGAGGTAATCGTCTCGTTCCGAGGTTGCGCAAGGAGACATGGTGGGAGGCAAATACACGATCCAGTGGGGATCCGCCACGAACCGCGACATGACTTCGAGCGCGGCAATCGCATTCTCTTCACGAATCGTGACGCGTCCGCCG
>DATFHI010000256.1:0-2347 GCA_035248525.1 Fimbriimonadaceae bacterium
AGCTTCATCTCGCTCTCCCTCGCCAATGACGATCGTGCCCTTCATGTCCAGATCGTTCAGGGTCACACGCATGGCTTCGCAAGCCGCTTGGTCAGCCTCGTTTCGCTTGCCTTTTCCCACCCACCTGGCGCTATTGAGCGCCGCAGCTTCGGTTACCCGCAGGAAATCGATATGCCGATTGCGATAGGTTTTCATCGAACCGTTGCTTGAGGTGGTTGCAGGCTTCGTTGCCATAGTCATCAGTTTACATGACGGCAAAAATCGGGCCACCAGCGACCGGCCTTGGTTTCACTAAGCCGTATGGATGACTGGCCGCTGCAATTTGTCGGGAATATGCCGGCGCAAGATCTCGCGCGTGATCGGGGCCGTCTCTCCTTGGCCAAAGATCAAGTATCGGAAGAGATAAACGATGGGATTGCCTTCGGTCCAGTTCATGTAGGCGTGTGGCCGTCGTCCGGTCCGCTTTTGAATTTCCACTAACAGCGCGGCGATGGAGTTGGGCACGGCAGTTCCCGTCGCCCGGAGCACATTGAAATTCCCGACTCGGATTCCCTGCACTTCCAAGTCGCCCGAAAAATCGGAGGCGTCCGCAACGTAGACCTCGAGAAATAGGATGCAATCGTCACTCGCGATTTGGTGATCTTCCGCAGCTTCGGCAGCCTGCCGAGCGTATTCCGCCTCGTCGCGTTCCTCCGGGCGATTGGGAATCAATCGGACATCGGAGCAACTCTGGGCAGCCTCCAGGATCATCTGCTCGGCTACTGCGTCCAAGGAGACAGAATCTACCCGCAACTCAAGCATTCTCCAAATTCGGGAGATAATCGAAAAGAGCACGACGCCAAAGATGAACAGGCCGGTGATCAAGATGCCTTCGGGCCTCTCTTCGATGTTCAGGATCAGGGTGTAAATGAATATCAGGGTGACTAAACCGAAGCCAATAGTCGCCAATTTCTCCTTCGCCCGTTTTGCGGCAATGGTCACCGCAACCGTCGCCGACGTCATCAACCCCAATACTCCCGTTGCATACGGCGCCGCTTGAATTTCCACCCCCGCTTTAAATGCGATCGTTACGACAAAGCAGATCGCCCCAAATATGAGCACAAGAGGACGGACGGCCTTGGTCCATTCCGGCGCCATTCCATACCGAGGTAGATAGCGCGGAACGATATTAAGAAGCCCGGCCATGGCCGAACTGCCGGCGAACCACAAGATTAAAATTGTGCTGAAGTCGTATACCGACCCGAACACATCTCCAAATAGCGAGTGAGCCAGGAACGCCAGGGCGCGCCCATTTGCTTCTCCTGCCGGATGGTCGATCGCCCCCGGCTGAAAAGCTTCTGGCGGAATCAGAATGGTCGTAACGAAGCTGCTGCAGATGAGCATGAAGCTCATGATCACGGCGGACATGGTCAACAACTTGCCGGTGTTGCGTATTCGACCTTCAGGCCGCTTTGGCTCATCGCTCGGTTCGCCCTGCACAAGTGGCATGACCACCACGCCGGTTTCAAATCCAGACAGACCAAGCGCCAGTTTTGGGAAAACCAAAATCGCAGCGACCGCCATAAACCCAATATTGGAGTGCTGAGTCCAGAGCGCTGATTTCCAGTTGGAAATTAGCTCTGGATGCTGGAATACCTCCACGAAACTCCTGGCCAACACTATTGTGTTGAGGAGCAGATAGACCACAACCAGCATCACCGCAATTCCAATCGCCTCTTTAAACCCTTTGAGGAAGACCGCCGCAAGCGCACCAATGAGAGCCAGGGTGATCAATACTTCTCTACCGTCGAGGGCATGACGAAAGAATGGGTTCTCCGTGATGTGTGCAGCCGCGTCGGCGGCAGACAAGGTGATAGTGATGATGAATCCGGTGGCCGCAAAGCCAATTAGGGACAGGACGAAGAACTTCCCGCCCCAAAAGGAAAGCAGTTTCTCGAGCATGGAGATCGAGCCGTCACCATGCGGGCTTGCCCGAGCCACCCGCTTGTACATGGGCAGGGCGCCAAATAGCGTGAGGATGACAAGCAGCAGAGTGGCGATCGGTGATAGCGACCCGGCGGCAAGCGCGGCGATGCCGGGTTGGTAACCCAGGGTGGAAAAGTAGTCGACCCCGGTCAGGCACATGACCTGCCACCACGGATGGGTTTGGTGGATCGTGCGATTGCTCTCGTGGGGTCCGTCTGGTTCGGTTACATGGCCGGAAAGGAGCCAACGCTTAAGCGCGCCGGGTGAGTTTTCCGTTTCCTTCATCCGCTAAATCCACCTGACTAGGTAAGACGCACTTTACCAGCCACGCGGTTGAATTCGAAATTGCTCCTAGCGAACGGCGATGATGACGCGAGGGAGC
>DATFHI010000257.1:0-7712 GCA_035248525.1 Fimbriimonadaceae bacterium
CAAACGCTCCCATGAGACCGACAAAAGCGGATCTGGCGGCAATCGAATTTGAATCTGGCGTGCTGATCCTCACTGAGGCAGGTAGCAAAAAGCGGGCATCGCTGATGGTAGTCCAGGGAAGGGGCCAATTAGAGGGCCTCTCTCGTGCAGGGATCGATACTCTGTCGGCGACACTTGAGCAATTCCAACAGGCTCTCCGCTCGGAAAATCGCACTCTGAAGCGGGTACTCACCAGCCCGGACAAGTTCAACGGAATAGGAAATGCTTACTCCGACGAAATCCTGTTCGCGGCGAAGCTGTCCCCGATTCGTCTTTCGCGGCAGCTATCGGATGAAGAGGCCGAGCGGCTATTCAAAGCGACCAAGGAAACGCTAGAACGTTGGATCGACATCCTTCGCAAGCAGTTCAGCGACAAATTCCCCGGCCGTGGCCAGATCAGTGCTTTCCGGAAGGATTTCTTCGTCCATGGACGATTTGGCGAACCTTGCCGCGTATGCGGAATGCCCATCCAGCGCATTGTTCATGCCGAGAACGAAACCAACTATTGCGCCCGATGCCAAAACGAAGACCGCGTATTGGCAGATCGAGCGTTATCGAGACTGCTGAAAGAGGATTGGCCCCGGACAATCGAAGAGATGACCGGCGACTAACCCTTCGACCAATACCAGGCGTCAGGCACAAGTTGCTTGGTTTGCCCACTTGCTTCTACCGAAAATCGAAGCGACTCGGACCCACCCTGTTCAAACATCACGATCCGGAACGGGTAATCGCCCCGCGGCAAATTAAGCTTCAAACGCTTCTCGCCATAAGCGTGAAGACCATCGTTGTCGGCAACCAATTGGTCCCCGAGCCACATCTTGCTGCCATCGTCGCTGCCCAGGTAGAACGTGTATTCGCCATCGGCAGGGATGCGTAGGAAGCCGTCGAACTGCAGGGCGTAGTTATCGCGACCCGCATGCTCTGCGAGTCCCACTGACGCCACATTTTTGGCTGCGACTCCCTGGAATGCCGATGGATCGGGGCACTTCGCGAAGACACCATCCAAGACCTGGCGGTTTATCCCTGCGATCTTGGCGGATTCGTCCGGTTTGATGGAAACGGCGGCAATCGTGGCCACTGCGCTGTGGGTGCCGTTTGGACGGAATATGGCCGCTCGCACCTGACCCGCGCGATTGAGTCGGATTGCGCCTTTGTACACGGCTGATGACGACGTGGGGTCAGAGCCGTCGATCGTGTACCGAATGACCGCATCGGGAACACTTACCGGATCGAATTCAATGGGCTGAGAGGTGCCCAACAGCACTAGATCCGATTTAGAACTCGGTGGTTCCAGAAAGTATGCAATTCCAAGTCGATCCAGCCTCGCGTAATGGCTGCTCAATCGATTACGAAAGCTGTCCCAATCACGTCTCTCGAACTTGGTCCACAGCACTTCAGCAAGGGCGGCCGCTCGCGGGAACATCATCGATTCGACCTCTTCTTCGCTGGAGAGCCATTCCGTCCAAATGTTCGCTTGCGCGCCAAGAACACGCTGGCCTTCAGTAGCCGAAAGATCTCCCGGTATCGGCTCATAGGAATAGACCAATTGGGTTGAAATGGACGAATAGGGATAGTCGAAGTAGCAGTGAGAGGTGGGGGACATAACGACGTCATGTCCGGATTTCGCGGCGGCGATGCCGCCGCTAATGCCTCGCCAGCTCATCACCATCGCGCCGGGCGCCAAACCGCCCTCAAGGATTTCGTCCCAACCGATCAGCCTGCGGCCGTGCTCCGCCAACCAACTGTCCAGGCGCTTGACAAAGGAGCTCTGAAGCTCCCCGGTGTCTTTTAGGCCCTCTTTAGCCATGCGGTCTTTGCAAGCTGCGCACTCCGCCCACAACTCCTTCGGAACTTCATCGCCGCCAATGTGAATGACCTTGGAAGGAAAGAGCTCCAGCACTTCCGTCAGCACGTCCTTGAAAAACTGGGTGGCCGATTCCTTGCCGGCACAAATCATCATGGGATAGTCTGCGCCCCATCCCGCAACGTACGACTTAAGGAAGTCCGCTGGGGCGTCGCACATCAATTGATCGGGATATGCGGCCACGGCTTCTGTACTGTGGCCAGGCATTTCAATTTCAGGGACCACGGTGATAAAGCGATCCGCTGCGTATTTGACGATGTCCCGGACTTCTTTCTGCGAATAGAACCCACCGTACGTTCGAACTCCCGCGCTCTTGCCCGGGAACTTCAGACCTTGGTAGCTCCATTCAACATTCTGTTCCGCCCGCCAGGCGCCAATGTCCGTGAGTTTTGGATACTTTTTGATCTCCAGTCGCCAGCCCCCATCGTCGGTCAGGTGCCAGTGGAAGACGTTCATCTTGTGTACCGCCAGCCAATCCAAATACTCCTTGATGAACTTGACTCCGTAGAAATGTCGGCTTACATCCAGATGCATGCCCCGCCAACTGAATCTGGGTTTATCGACAATCTCGCAGCCCGGAACTGTCCAACCTACCGATCGCTGAACCTTTGAGTCAAACGCCTGTACGGGAAGGAGTTGCCGAAGGGTTTGCACGCCATAAAAGAGTCCGGCCGGCTTTTGGGCGGTGATTGTCACCCCTTCCGGGGAACTTGAGAGCCGGTAGCCCTCATCGCCAAATTGAGTTTGCTGTTCATCGAGCCGCAATTCAATGGACCGCGGTTTGGGCCTGGATTCGATGAACAGGTCGTAGCCGGTGCTCGGTCGTAGAGCCTCTCGAAGTCTTTCGGCGACCGGCTTGGCTTTGCCGGAAGCTACGATGATCGTCTTTTCCTGGATGTCAAATGCCCCAGGCATTGCTCGATATGATTCGGGCAATGGAATTAGCGATGGAAGAATTTGGGGCAGGATGGCGAGGGCAGCGAGAATCACGGTCTAAGCATAGCGGATCATGAGCCTGTGCCGGTTACTCTCAACATCGCCGCATCGATCGGCCCGAACACTTTTCTAATGGGAAACTCTTTTATTGCGGACCAGTCCTCACCGTAGAGACCCCAAGCCGCGACGCCGTCCAAGCTTTCCGGTTCCAGCATGTCGAAAATGAGGAGAGCCAACGGCTGGGCGGTCCTGACGACATAGGTTCCCACCGGGAACGGCGATTTTTGCGTAGCGAATGTCCCCTCGAGCCGCACAAGTCTATGACCCTGAAATGGGTTCCGAGCCACGTTTGCCTCCGAAATGGAGAACGCTTCGCTTGCTCCCGTCCATTCTTCTCTGAGCTTTTCCACTTTCACTCCATGCAAGAGCAGTAAGTCGATAACTTTCGTGTCCGCGGCTGGAACCAGGTAAGCGGAAGGCAGTTTAGCCTTTCGAGTAGGTTTAAAGCGGTCGAAGACTTCCATCTTGATCGGCTCCCACTCGGTGATGGGGCCGGTTCTTTTGGCCGCGCTTGCCTTCTCCATCAGGACATCTTCTGTTCCCCGACTCGCCATTTCGAACCTAATTCCCAACTCCGGTTCGCGCTTGGCCAATTCTAAGGCGCGGGAGTCGGCGCGACGAGTTAGATTCATCACTCTGGTAGATTGTCGAGAAATCTCCGTGAGGCACCGATTCACAAAATCCTCAGTTGCCTTTACCCGAACATCGAACGGACAGTTAACCATCGCTTCGGAAAGAATTCCGACTCGGTTTCGCAGGCCGGCATAGTTGGTAACGTAGCGCCCTTCATATCCGAAGGTTTCCCAAACGGGCTTGTTCTCGCGGCGAGCCATGTTTCCGTAATCGAACAGCCGCCAGCCAGCCTTCATTGACTCCTTTCGAATTTTTGGAAGGAGTTCCTCTTGGGTGAACTTCAAGACGCCGGGATCTTCATTGGGGTGGAGGGCGGGTGAATATGTTTCCTGATAACCGTGACGACTGCCATCCGTCGTGTGCAAATCGAAAACTACGTCTGGATCCCAGCTGTAGACGCACTTGAGAACGCCGCGCATTTCGGGGGATTCCGCCTTCATGCAGTCTCGGTTTAAGTCGAATCCCTGGCCATTTGGCCTGACGCCAACTAACTCCGGTCCCTCTTGTCCCGGGCGGTTTTTGGCTTGCGGACCAAACTTTTCGTTTCCGTCGGCGTTGTAGATCGGGGCGATCAGAAATACGAACTTGTCAAGCAGACCCCGTTCCTCGCGGCAATAATTCCGAATCAAAGCTAATGCGGCTTCCTTTCCTTCCACTTCGCCGGCGTGAATGTTTGCTTGGATGTAAACGATGGGTTTGCCGGATGCTTTGGCCTCGGACGGGGTCGTCACCAATGGACGGCTGGCAATCACGAGCGGCATCAATCTGCCTTCTGTTGAATTTCCCATCGATTGAATGGTGATGGGCGCACCTGCTCGCTGCAGATCATCGAGGAATTCAATTACGTCGGCGTAAGTCGAAGTCTCTTTGAAATCGGTGCGTTCGGCCCGAGTAGCGGGCCACACCGCCGATTGCAGGAGAGAGATCCCAGCCAAACACAAAGCGATCGCAGGCATAAATGGACATTACCTTGGGCTCCCCTTTTGCGCAACAATAAAGTCCATGATAGTAGCCCTCACCGCAATGGTTTTAATGCAACACAACACTCTGAGCTTCGATGAAGCCCGATCCGGGTGGCGTTTGCTGTTCGATGGTAAGTCCACCCGTGGATGGCATAACTTCAAAGCTTCCGGAATCCGGCCAGGTTGGAAGGTCGAAGATGGAGTTTTGATGTGTGCCGATCCCAGCAATGCTGGCGACATCGTAAGCAACGACAAATTTGATTGGTTTGAATTGGAGTTGGACTTCAACATCGCTCGGGGTGGGAATAGTGGAGTGATGTACCACGTCGCTGACGATGGTGAAGCCACCTGGCACAGCGGACCGGAAATTCAGATTTACGATCATCCGGCGGAGCCAGGTACGGAAATCACGGGCTACCTATATCAACTGTATACCGCGCCCCACGATGCGAGCCGACCTTCCGGCGAGTGGAACCATATGCGCGTTGTGGTTGCTCCAGACAAGTGCTACACGGAGATAAACGGCGTTCGGTATTACGAATACGTACTTGGGAGCAAGGACTTCCGGGATCGAGTCGCCAAGAGCAAATTCGCGGTGTATCCCAAATTTGGAAAGCTAAAGCGAGGAACCTTGGCGATTCAAGGCGATCATGGGGTCGTTTCGTTCCGAGACATAAAAATCCGGCCCATTAAAACGCATGGGCCGGATTGGTTCCTCGGCTAGATTAGCTGCCAGCCGTCTTCGAACTTGGGATGGATGAGATCGTCGAACTCGTCCGTCCCTTTTACTTTCATCCGTTTGGCATCCCATTCGAGTTTCGGGCCGTTCGCCCAAATCGCGAGATTGCCCAACAGCACGGTTTCCGTTAATGGACCGGAATAGTTCGGGAAGTTGGACACTGCGGCCGGTCCGCCTTTAGCTGCTCTGGCGAATTCCGCCATGTGGCCTGGCGACACATCTACTTCGACATCCGGCATCGTGCCCCCGCCGACCAAGTGGAACTCGGTGTTCAGTTCGTTCGGGCTGAATATGGTGGCCTTTTCGCAGACGACGATCGAGCCGTTGCCGCCCAACTCGAAACCAGGTACGAGCGATGGGTCCGGCTTTTTACCGCCGTCGTGCCAGGTCAGCTTTACCGGTGCGCGACCGTTGCGCTCGCCAAACTCGTAGTGGACAATGGCCCACTCGGGGTAGCTATCGTGATTGTGGCCGCTCGTTTCAGCCTGCACGGTGAGCGGATCCCGTAAGTCCAACGCCATGAAGGGCATGTTGAAGATATGGCAACCCATATCTCCGAGGGAGCCCGTGCCAAAGTCCCACCAACCACGCCAGGCAAACGGATGATAGCCGTCGGCATAAGGTCGAGAGGGTCTTGGGCCAATCCAGACGTCGAAGTCAAGCTTTTTGGGAGTCGGTTTGGGTTCTGGCCGGTTGACTCCTTGCGGCCACCAGCCTTTAGCGCGGTCCGTCCATAGGTGGACCTCTTTCACCGCACCGTATTCGCCCCGCTTAATCAATGCGGCAGCTTTTCGCATTGCGGTGCTCGCCGTGCTTTGATTCCCCATTTGGGTTGCGACCTTCTTATCTCGGGCAATTCGTTGTAACTGTCTAGCCTCCCAAATCGTCCGGCACAGTGGCTTTTCCGTGTAGCAATGCAAGCCTTGCTTCATGGCCAGAGCCGAGGCGATAGCGTGGTGATGGTCGGGCGTGCTGATCACAACTGCGTCTAGTTCGCCCTTCATCGATTCCAGCATCTGGCGATAGTCGTCGAAAGCGTTGGTGCGCGGATATTCCGCCATCGCTTTGGCGCGATTTTCCACATCGACATCGCAAATCGCTACGATATCGCCATGCTCGGCGGCTTGTTGCATTCCGCTCCAGCCTTTGCCTCCGCAACCGATGATTCCGAATCGCAGTCGATTCGGATCGGCAATCGAGCTCTTGGCCTTCTGCGGTTCAGCGCTCGCCGAAGCGACCGCCATTCCGACAATTGCCGCGGCAGAGCCTTTTAAAACATCTCTTCTCGTTAAATCCTTACCCATGTCCGTTCAAGCGCCAGTTTAACCCAGCAAAGGCGCAGAGAAACCGTCTGACATGAAATGCAAGTCGAAGGTGATGAATGTCTGCGGAGAAAAACTATGTTTGCACTTGCATTTCTTGCCTTAAGCTGCCTGGAGGCTCCAGTTCAGAATGACGGCGCTGACTGGATGACTTACAACCGGAATTACGCTGGTGATCGCTACTCTCCTCTCAGTGAGATCGATCAAAACAACGTAAAGCAACTTCGACAAATTGCGCACTTCGACCTCGGATCGCATACAAATTTCCAATCTGGGCCGATCGCCATAGATGGAACCGTGTATCTGAGCACCGTTACCCACACCTACGCGGTCGACGGCGCCACGGGTGCAATGAAATGGAAGCATGTTCATCCCATGGCAAAACCTGGAGGCACGGGCGCCCACCGTGGGGTCGCTTATCTAGACGGAAAAATTTTCCGCGGTTTTAACGATGGAGTAGTTGCGGCATTAGATGCACAAACCGGAAAAGTGTTGTGGATGACGGTTATCGCGAACCCCAAAGTTGGAGAAAGCCTTCCGATGGCTCCAATCGCGTTTGACGGCAAGGTGTTCATCGGCAATGCGGGTGGTGACATGTACGGCGTCACCGGCCGAATTTACGGACTCGATGCTAACAACGGCCATCAAGTTTGGATGTTCGATTGTGTGCCGAAATCGGGCAACGCGATAAAGACCTGGCCGATGAGAAATCGAATCCCACCATCAGGTGCCGCCACGTGGACTTCGTTTAGCTTGGACACGGAAAAGGGAATCTTGTATGTGCCGGCCGGTAATCCCGCCCCTGACTTTGCCCCAGAGGTTAGGAAAGGGCAGAACTTGTATGCCAACTGCGTGGTGGCGCTGAACCCTTCCACCGGGAAATTGATCGATTACATCCAACCCGTCAAGAATGACTTTCATGACTGGGACGTTGCATCTGCTCCTGTATTGATCCGTTCCAAAGCAGGACGCTCCATGGCAATCATCGCCCCGAAGGATGGTTTGGTATATGGCGTAGACCGCTCCGGCGTTGGCCGGTCAGCTATGGCCAAGGGTATGGTCGTCCGCTATCGCACGCCAGTCACAACTCGAATGAATGTGAACAAGAAGTTTACGGCAAAGAGCTTTACGCGCTTCGCACCGGGGGTCGAAGGCGG
>DATFHI010000258.1:0-4216 GCA_035248525.1 Fimbriimonadaceae bacterium
GATCATGACCGATCCAGGGGTGGCGGACGCCCTGTACATCGAGCCGTTGAACGTCGATTTCTGCGAACGCGTTATCGCTCGCGAGCGGCCCGACGCCCTTTTGCCAACTCTTGGCGGCCAAACCGGATTGAATCTGGCAACCCAGCTTAACGACGCGGGGGTATTGGACAAGTACAACGTGAAGGTTTTGGGCACACCGTTAAGTGCGATCCGAAAGGCCGAGGATCGTGAGCAGTTCCGCGCGCTCATGCGCGAGATCAAGGAGCCGGTTCCGGAGAGTTGGATTATCGAGTCGCCCGAACAGTTGGAGGCGGTTTTGGAGGAGGTGCCTTACCCCTGCATCATCCGTCCGGCGTACACGTTGGGCGGCACCGGCGGCGGAATCGCCAACACCCGAGAGGAGCTTTGGGAGACCGGCCAGAAGGGCCTTAAGCTGTCGATGCGCTCGCAGATCATGGTGGAGCGGTCGCTGCTGGGTTGGAAAGAGATCGAGTACGAAGTCATGCGGGACTCGGCGGGGAACTGCATCACCGTTTGCAACATGGAGAACTTCGACCCGATGGGTGTGCATACCGGCGACTCCATCGTGGTGGCACCCAGCCAAACCTTGAGCGACATCGAGTACCACATGATGCGCACGGCGTCGCTGAAGATTATCAATGCGTTGGGGATCGAGGGGGGCTGCAATGTGCAGATGGCTTTGAACCCGGATAGCTTTGACTACTACATCATCGAGGTGAACCCGCGCGTGTCTCGTTCGTCCGCGCTCGCTTCAAAGGCGACGGGGTATCCGATTGCAAGGGTAGCGGCAAAGATAGCTGTTGGTCTTACCCTGGATCAGATTGAGAACCAGGTCACCGGCACGACTAAAGCTTGCTTCGAGCCAGCTTTGGACTACTGCGTAGTCAAGATCCCACGTTGGCCGTTTGATAAGTTCGCGTCGGGCGACCGCTCGCTGTTCACCCAAATGAAAGCGACCGGGGAGGTCATGGCGATCGACCGGACCTTTGAGTCTGCCTTCATGAAGGCGATCCGGGGTTTGGAAGTGAAGCAAAAGGATTTGCGCCATCCGAAGTTTCAGGGTCGTGGCATGGGCGGTGGCATGGGCGTCCCGCCCATGCCACCGCCCGTCCCGGGCGGGTTCAAACACCGTGAATCTGAACTCCACACGCGTCAGGGAGCCTATCTCCCCCATTGGACCAAAGAAGGTGGGATTTACAGCGTAACTTTCCGTCTGGCGGACTCCGTTCCTCAGAGAGTTACCGACGAGTGGAAAGCCGCACGTGAGAAGTTTGAGACTTTGAAGAGTAGGCGGTTGCTGGATGCGAGAGAAGAGATTGAATACCGCCGGCTACTCTCGGACAACGTCGAAGAGTATCTGGATTCTGGCAAGGGCTCTTGCATTCTTCAAATTCCAAAAAATGGGGACCTGGTGGAGTCCGCGTTAAGGCACTTTGATGGTGAGCGATATCGCCTGCACGCCTGGTGCGTCATGCCAAACCATGTGCACGTTGTAGTCGAGCCTATTGACGGGCACACCCTAAGTGAGATTTTGCATAGTTGGAAGTCCTTTACCGCCCACAAATTAGGTGATGGCGGGCAGGTGTGGCAGGAAGAGTATTACGATCATCTGGTCAGGAATGAGCAGGATTACCAGCATTGCATTAGGTACGTGGAGGAGAATCCTGGAAAGGCGGGGCTGCAAAACTGGAAATGGGTGAGCGGGGCTCAAGGCCGGGACGGCCTTGACACACATGGGCGGGACGCCCATGCCACGGCCTATGCCACCGCCCATGCCACGGCCATGCCTGATGAAGAACTCGAACAAGCCATCCGCAAACCAACCGACGAAAGGCTTTGGGCGATTGCAGAAGGGCTTCGGCGCGGTTGGGGGGTCGACCGGGTCAATAAGCTGAGCCGGGTAGACAAGTGGTTTTTGCGGAAGATGGAGACGCTTTTGGCAGTTGAGAAAAGGCTGGTGAGAGCGTTCGAGACACTCGGCGAAAGCGAACCGTTAGATACATTGATTGCAGATGCCTTCCTGATCGGTTACCCATCCCCAGCAATAAAGTCTTTGCTTGGAGCAGAGTTTCCGGCGGCAAACACGATGCCCAACATTCCGCAAATGGAAGCGGCGATTCTCCAGAAGCTCGAGAATAGACCAGAGTTGCAATCCATGTTCGTAGCGGTCAACGACATGGCACGATCGATTCCCCTAATCGATGATGATATGAATCCCAGGTCCGATGAGGACGTCACCCTCATGGAATCATGGGCAGGGAAGAAATCGGGAGACTTCTTCGATTACGTCTCGCGGGTAGTTGCCGAAATCGACCGCCAAAAAGTCCAGCCCGTTTTCAAAATGGTGGACACCTGCGCCGGGGAGTTTGAATCGCAAACCCCCTACTACTACGGCACGTTTGAGCAAGAAGACGATGCCGTGGCGCCCCACCTTGCAACCTAAAACTCGATAATCGTGTAGTCTCACAGAAGGATGGAGATTCTGCGGCGGGGGTTGGCAATTTGCTTGGCGTTCCTCGTCATCGGAATTGCCGGCGCACAATTTTCCGTCCAGATTCCTGCCAAGCCAAGATCGGGCTACGTGCTCGACAAAGCCGGCCTGCTCGACGATCAAACGATTGCCCAGATCAACACGCTGTCGGGCGGCGCGCAGCGGGAAGCTCATGCTCCCATCGTGGTTGTTACTATCCCTTCGCTCAGCAGCGTAGGCGCGAGCAGCGTGGAGTTTTACGCGACCACCTTGTTCAACGCCTGGGCCATCGGAGACCGGAAGGTCAACCGCGGCGTGCTTGTGCTCGTCGCCCAGGCTGATCGTAAAGCCCGGATCGAAATGGGCGCTGGCTGGGGATACGAGCGAGATCAAGAATGCCAGCGCATCATGGATGACTGGATGGTGCCGGAGTTCAAGAAAGGCAACTTTCCCGCCGGGCTGCTGAAAGGAGTTCAGGCGCTCGACGCCCTAGTTCGAACGGGAAAAGCCCCTCGTCCGCCCTGGCCGCCGTGGGTTATCCCGGTAATCATTGCCGTTGCGATCTTCGCGATTCTGCTTGCGGTGGATCTGTCGCGCCACGGCATGGACGGTTGGGGCGGCAAATTCCTGAGGTTCATCGGGGACATGATCAGCGCATTCTTTAACTCCTCCAATCGAGTTTATCGAGGCTCCTATGGGGGCGGCGACTCCTTCTGGGGAAGCGGCGGCGGAGGCTGGGGCGGCGGTGGCGGATTCAGTGGCGGCGGTTCAAGTGGCGGAGGAGGCGCAAGCGGATCATGGTAAGGGTCCACCGTCTTCTGCGGCAGAGCAAAGCCAAACTCGAGGAAGCTGTCCGCCTGGCAGAAGTTGGTCACGACGGTGAAATTGTTGTCGTCATTTGCAAGCGAGCCGGAAATTACGGGCGGCAGGAATCCATTTTCGCCTTTCTGATCTCGATCCTCACCCTTTCGATCGCATGGCTTTCGCTTCAAAAGGTCGTGCCCAGTTCGCCCTGGGACACCGGACCAAGCGTCTACTTTTCCTTACTCTACGTGGTCATCACCCTAGTAATCGGATTTGTACTGGGCCAACTCCTGATCGGGCGATTTCCAAAGCTCGTAAAACCGTTCGTCGGTCGGCGCAATCTTCGAAAATATGCGGAGAACGAGGCCGCCGTCTGCTTTTGGCGATATCGCGTATCAAAGACCGAGCGCAGAACCGGGGTCTTGCTGTTCGTGGCGGAGTTGGAGCGGACGGTGGCGGTGTTGGGCGACGAAGCGATTCAGGACTCCGTTTCGGATGCCGAATGGGAGTTGATCCGGGATTGCATTTTGGAAGGAATCCGGGGAAGAGATCCCGTAGGCGGAGTGCTATCGGGCATAGAACAGGCCGGAAACCTGTTGCGTACACGCATACCAAGCGGGTCGTCCAACCCGAATGAGCTGTCCAATGCCGTCTACTTTCGATAGGACGGGCTAATGCGCGGTTGCCCGTTTGATGAAAGATTCCGCATCCTTCGCCATTTTGATTCTTGACGGCGTGTCGATGTACATCATGTGTCCGGCCATGTAGTATTGCCACTCGATCGCGTTGCGAGCCGCCGCCGGCAGGTCGGAATGATCCATCGTGTAGCGAATTCCGGAGTAGGTGCAAGCCATATCTGTATAACCGCAGCAGATCATCACCTTCATGTGAGGGTTTTGCGCAAGGCAGGCCCGGAAGTCC
>DATFHI010000259.1:0-13555 GCA_035248525.1 Fimbriimonadaceae bacterium
CTTAGAAGTCCATGTCTCCCATGCCGCCACCGGGCATCGCCGGCGCAGCCTTCTTGGGCTCAGGCTTCTCCACCACCAACGTCTCCGTGGTCAGCACAAGACCAGCGATGGAAGCCGCGTTCTGGATAGTAGAGCGAGTCACCTTGGCAGGGTCCACGATGCCGGCCTTTACCATGTCCACGATCTCCCCGGTTACGGCATCGAGACCCTGGCCTTCCTTCGCGGTTCGGACCTTGTCCACGATTACCGAACCCTCGAGTCCGGCATTGCCGGCGATTGTGCGGATCGGGGCTTCTAGCGCCCGCTTGACGATGGCAATTCCGGTTGCTTCATCGCCACCGACGTTGGAGCTATCCAGCGCGGTTGCCGCCTTCAAAAGCGTCACGCCGCCGCCAGGAACGATGCCCTCTTCCACCGCCGCTCGAGTTGCCGAGAGAGCATCCTCGTAGCGGTGCTTCTTCTCCTTCAACTCGGTCTCGGTGGAAGCGCCGACCTTAATTACCGCCACGCCGCCGCTGAGCTTGGCAAGTCGCTCCTGCAGCTTCTCGCGGTCGTAGTTGCTGTCGGTCTTCTCGATTTGGCTCTTGATCAGCGAGATTCGACCCATCACGGAGTCTTTGGATCCCGCTCCTTCGATGATCGTCGTGTCTTCCTTGGTGATGACGATCTTCTTGGCCGTGCCGAGCATGTCGATGGCAACGTTCTCGAGCTTAGTTCCCAAGTCCTCAGAAATGAACTGGCCAGCCGTGAGCGTGGCAATGTCTTCGAGCATCGCTTTGCGGCGATCTCCGAAGCCGGGCGCCTTAACCGCAGCGATCTGAAGCACACCTCGAATCTTGTTCAGAACCACCGTCGCCAGGGCATCGCCCTCGATGTCTTCCGCGATGATGACCAGCGGCCGTCGAGCGGCAGCAGCCTTCTCCAAGAAGGGCAGGAAGTCCTGAGCGGAATTGATCTTCTTCTCGTGGATGAGGATCAGCGGATTCTCGAGAACGGCTTCCATTCGCTCCGGATCGGTTACGAAGTAGGGGCTGATGTAACCGCGGTCGAACTGCATACCCTCGACGACTTCAAGAGTGGTCTCCCGGCCCTTGGACTCTTCGACGGTGATAACGCCATCCTTACCGACCTTGTCCATCGCTTCGGCCACGTGCTTTCCGATCTCGTTGTCGTTACCCGCAATAGTGGCGACGAATTCGACCTGAGACTTGTCTTTAATGGGCTTGGCGCTGGACTTGATCGTGGCGATAACCTGCTCAACCGCCTTGTCGATGCCTCTCTTCACGGCGATGGGGTTGCCACCCGCGGCCACGTAGCGAAGGCCCTCGTTCACAATTGCCTGGGCCAAAACGGTGGCTGTCGTGGTGCCGTCTCCCGCCACGTCGTTGGTCTTGCTCGCAACTTCCTTGCAGAGCTGAGCGCCCATGTTCTCATAAGGATCTTCGAGTTCGATCTCCTTGGCAACGGTCACACCGTCCTTGGTGATCGTGGGGCTTCCCCACTTCTTATCGAGGACAACATTGCGTCCCTTGGGGCCAAGGGTCACCTTGACGGCATCGGCGACTTTGTTCACGCCACGCTCAAGTGCGCGTCGTGCGTTTTCATCGTAAATTAGGTTCTTTGCTGGCATCTGTTCTGTTTTCTCCTATCGCTGGGATAACTGATTCGCAAGTGGTGAATCGCGGTAAAGAGTTATTCGATTCACGATTTACGAATTACCGAGTTCTTCTAATTGAGAATCGCGTAAATCTGGTCCTCGTCCAAGATCGTGTAATCCGAACCGTCGACGCTAACTTCGTTTCCGCCGTACTTGCTGAAAAGAACGCGGTCGCCGACCTTAACCGTCAGCTTGTTCTTTTCGCCGTTGTCGAGCGTGCGGCCTTCACCCACGGCAATCACCTTGCCCTCGGTGGGCTTCTTCTTGGCAGTGTCAGGCAGATAAATACCGCTCGCCGTCTTTTCTTCTTGCTCCATCAGCTGGACCACGACTTTGTCGCCGAGTGGTTTTAAGCTAGGCATATTTCGGAACTCCTTCAGTTGAATTTCTTGGCACTCCCGCTGGGAGTCTGCTAATTATCTCCTATTGGCAGTCCTAGATGTCAAGTGCCAATGGGTCCCGCATTGTTGCTGGTATTTGGCAATACGTTTTGTCCGGCATGAAGTCTGTCTTACACTGTTTAGCTACCTCGGGTGCGTGCGCCCGATTGCAGTTGAATTAGGGTTTCAAATGAAAACATTCTCGTTTGCGTTTTCGGCGCTGTACTTACGCCTATCGCTTCTTCTTGCCTGTGCGTTAGCGGCCGTGGCTGCTTCCGCGCAGGCCACGACCACGTCTCTCAGTCTGACCACCGCCGGACCGTACACGGCGTTTCAAAACCTTACGTTTCGAGCCGTGATCGGCGGAGTGGGAAATCCGAACGATAGGGTCGTAGAGCTCTACGAGACGACTTCCGCAGGTACAAAGATCGGGGCCCCATTGGCAAGCGGGATTGTCGGTTCACTTTCCGGCGGCGTCCGTGGGGTGGATCTGCCCATAAGCTCCCTTGGCGCAGGCACAAAGTTCGTCAAGGCGTTCTATCTGGGCAGCAATGCATCTCCCAAAACCAATCCCAGCGAGTCTTCCGTTCTGAGTGTGACGATCAACAAAGCGGTGGCTACCATCAGCTTGTCCAACCTCAGCCACACCTACGATGGATCGGCGAAGTCCGCGACGGCCACCACGAACCCCACTGGCCTCTCCGGATTGGAAATCACCTACAACGGCTCGGCAACTGCCCCCATCAATGCGGGTACTTACGCTGTTCAAGCAACCCTGACCAACGACAATTATCAGGCAACGCCCGCAACTGGATCGCTCGTGATCGATAAGGCAACCGCCTCCATCGAGCTTTCAAACCTGAGCCATGTTTACAATGGATCAGGCAAGACCGCGACCGCAACCACCACCCCGGCCGGTCTCGGAACCGTCACGATCACCTATGACGGAAACTCGACCGCACCGGTCAATGCAGGAAGCTATGCCGTCGTCGCCACTTTAGAGAATGACAACTATGAAGCCACTCCGGCTTCGGGTTCACTGACGATTGCCAAGGCTCCCCAGGTCATCACCTTCGATCAGCCGGCGAGTCCGAAGAAATTCGGCGATGAATCGGTCACTCTGGTCGCCACCAGCGACTCAGGTCTTCCGGTTACTTTCACTGCCGTTTCCAATGCCGATTGGCTTTCAGGAAACTCCGTTACCTTTCCTGCCAATGGAGATTCCAATGTGACCTTCTCCGTCTCGGCAAGCCAAGAAGGTAATGAGAACTACCTCCCCGCCGTCCCGGTTTCCCGGTCCATCGAGGTTCAGGAAAACACCGCGCCAAGTATTTCCGCGGCGGCTAGCCCAGAACCCAACGCCAACAGCTGGAACAACGCAACGGTGTCGGTCACCCTTTCCAGCACAGACAACGACGGTGGAAGCGGTATCGATGTTCTCGAATATCGTATCGATGCTGGATCGCCGGTCCAGGTTCTGCCTGACTCCGACGGGAAGTTAACCCTTCCTGCCTTCACCGACGACAACGAGTACACGATCCACTTTAAGGCGATCGACAAGGTTGGAAATGCCAGCCCAGAAGGGAGCATCCAGGTCAAGATCGACACCGTAGCCCCCTCCGGAATGGCAACGGGTCCGGCTCCAGATCGAACTGACGATCAAGGTCGAAAATGGTATCGAACTCAGCGAACGGTCACCTTCTCCGGTTCCGATGAGCGATCCGGCATCGACGGCGATGCGAATGTCGAAATGGATACGATTTCGGCTGGACAAAGCGGATTCGAATCCCTGTTCGCAACCTTCCATGACAAGGCCGGAAACCCGGGCATCGTGGAATTCCAGTACTACTTTGACAGCGTCGCTCCCGTGATTGGCGTCGAAGGCACTTCGAACGGCGCCTTCCTGAAGTCCATCGAGCACTTAAATGTGTCGCTGACCGATCCTTTCCTCCGCGACAGCGAGACTCAGATTGAGCTGACCCGGCGAGCGACAATTTCCGACACCGAGCATCCGTATTCGTTCACGAACGGAATGACGCTCGATCAGGATGGAATCTACAAGCTTACGATCAGCGGAGTAGACGAAGCCGGCAATTCAAACTCTCAGGAACTTGAATTCACCGTCCTCAACTCACTGCCGCAGATCACGGTGAACAGCCCAACGGCCGGTTGGCACAACGTCGATCAGAACTTGGATTACAACGCCAAGAACGCGGTCATGGCGACGATCGGATTTGTTCTTCAGCAGATCACGAATCTGCCCGGCGCCCCACTGATCACCTCTAGCGGGTCGATCATCGCGGCGGAGGGTCGCTATGAGCTTAATCTCACTGCGGAGGATGAAGCGGGCAATTCCTCCAGCCTCACCCACACCTTCGAAATCGACAAGACGGCTCCCGTTGCGAGCGCAATGGCAACAGGTATCCAAGGCACTGCCCCGTGGTTTGTCGATCCGAACGGAGTCGACATCAACATCGGCGCAACCGACCCCGAATTGAGAGAAGGCGTTGCCGGGTCAGGCGTGAAGGAGATTCGCTGGTACGCCACCGGCGCGGGTGACAATGCCACCGCATCCTCTCCGAACGTAACTGCCGGAGGCGCGGTGCACACCACGATCACGGCGAACGGCGCCACGACAATCCATTTCTGGGCGGTAGACGAGGCCGGAAATGCCGGTGATGAACAATCCATCGAAGTCAACCTTGACAATGTGGCTCCCGAAATCGGCAGCTTGAGCGACGTCGGCCCGGTGGATGCCACCACGCGTACTGGCGCGACCGTCAGCTATTCGCCGGCAACCGCCACCGACAATTTGGGCCAGTCCGTTTCCCTCTCCTACAGCAAGGAATCCGGTAGCCAGTTCTCGGTCGGGAATACGGTAATCACGGTTACCGCCACGGACGAGGCGGGAAATCAGGATGTCGACACCTTTACGGTGACCGTCAAGCGACCGGTTCCCACCATCACCTCCATTTCCTCGAGCATTACCACTTATGCCCCCGGAGTCAACACCATCATCACGGTCCAAGGCTCCGGCATCTTCGAAGATTCGAAGATCGAGTTCGAGGGTGTTGAATATGTGGTCGATCCGACCAGCACGTTCGGCACCGCAACCATTACCGCGCCTCTCGGAAATGCTGGAGAAAAATCCGGAAAGTTGATTACTCCTGCCAGCGTTCTCGGCAACGATGGAGGCGAGAGCGATGAAGCCACGTTCCAGGTCGCCAAGGCGGCTGCGACCATGACGCTTGGCTCGCTTTCGTTCACCTACGATGGCGGGGCTAAACCGGTAACCGTTACCACCGATCCATCACCGTTGGCGGGCGTTATTATTACGTATGCAGGTTCCAATACGGCACCCACCAATGCGGGATCGTACGCAATCGTTGTCCACCTGGACAATGTCAACTACGAAGCGGAGGACGTGACCGGTACCTTGGAGATCGCCAAGGCGGAGCCGAATGTCACCGCAGTTGGCGGCACCTTCACCTACGATGGTAATGCCAAGGAAGGTTCTGGTTCAGCCAAGGGCGTAAACAACGAGGATCTTTCGCCGGCGGTTACCCTGAGCTACAGCTCCGGAGCGGCCCCAGTAAACGCTGGCTCCTACACGGTGACTGCTCAATTCGCTGGTAACGACAATTACCTTCCAGGAAGTTCGGCCCCCGCCACGATCACCATCGAAAAGGCGCAAGCGACCTTAACCCTGGAAAATCTGACTCACACTTACAACGGTAGCCCACAGTCGGCATCCGCGTCGAGCACGCCAAGCGGGTTGACGGGAGTCGACATCAAATACAACGGCAGTTCGACCGCACCCACCAACGCGGGAACCTATTCCGTGGAAGCAACCTTGGACAATCCCAACTACTGGGCCAATCCGGTTAGCGGAACAATGTCCATCGCCAAGGCGAACGCGACGGTTCTACTGAGCAACCTGACCCATGTCTACGATGGAACTGTCAAGTCAGCAACTGCAACTACGGTTCCAGCGGGACTGGTCCTCAATGTCCAGTACGATCCGACAAATCCGACGAATGCTGGAGTCTATGCTGTCTCCGCAATCGTCGAGGATCAAAACTACGAAGGCGAGGCCAATGCGAATCTCACGATTGCGAAGGCGCCGCAGATGATCACGTTCCCCGCACCCGCCAGCCAAGTTGAAATCGGTCTGACCACCAACATTTCGGCTACCGGCGGAGCCTCGGGCAACCCCGTTTCCTTCAGCTTGACGGGACCGGGCACTTTGAGCGGTAACACTGTGACCGTCACCGGAGTCGGCGCAATCCAGATCACCGCCAACCAAGCTGGCAATGAAAACTACGAGGACGCGACATCGGTCGTCCGGACAATCAACGGCATCTACAGCTGGTCCGGATTGCTCGCACCAATCAACGGTTCTGGCAACTCCGTCTTCAAGTTGGGCAGCACGATTCCAGTCAAATTCCGGCTAACGGGCGCCAGCGCCGCCGTTACCAACGGAGTCTTCCGATTGTACGGATCGAAGATCTCCAACGGAGTTGCCGGTGAAGAGCAAGAGGTTTCCTCGACCTCCAACGCGGACTCTGGAAACACGTTCCGCTATAGCGATGGCCAGTACATCTTCAACCTCTCGACGAAACCGTTGAGCGAAGGGACCTGGCAATTGCGCATCGACCTGGGAGACGGCGTACTGCACACTGTCAACATCGCGCTTAAGAAGTAGCGATCATCGATCAATCCCGCCCGATTGATTCGGGCGGGCTTTTTTGCGCATCTGGATATGCGTTTGAGCGCAGTCGGGACGACCGTGCCGAAGTCCCGATTTACTTGAGAAACGAACCGGACGGGTAGAATATTCGCTCGCCCGGACGTAGCTCAATGGATAGAGCATCAGTCTTCGGAACTGAGGGTTGGGGGTTCGAATCCCTTCGTCCGGGCCAATTCCCAAGCCTCTGCTCATACTTTCGCCATGTGTTCGCGTTTTTGCGGCAACGACTGCCGTCAGGGCAACCTTTTCACTTCTATCGAGCGGGGCGGTATTCGGGACCTGATTGGTGGAACGGGAATTCAAACTTCCAATCAAGCTCCGACTGAACTTGCCCAAGTTTTGGTGGATCATAGCGGAGCGCTATCGCTTATTGCGGCTAAATGGGGCTTCCCCATTACCGGCCGGCCGCTAATCATCAATGCCCGCGCAGAGACGGTCTTGGAGCGCGGACTCTTCGCCGACGCCGCGAAGAAGCGCAGGTGCCTCATTCCGGTGAGCGGATTCTACGAATGGGACAAAAACGCCAATCCAAAACAGCCCTTCTGTTTTCGGATGGCCGACGAGTCACCTTTCGCTTTGGCCGGTCTGTGGAGGCGCTGCGAAGACCAGATTGAATTCGTCATTTGCACAACCGAGCCCAACGAGTTGCTCGAAAAGTATCACAATCGCATGCCCAGCATCATCGACCGCGAAGAATATGGCACGTGGTTGTTCGGCGAGACCGAAGAAGCGGTCAGCTTAGCTATAGAGCCGTTCCGCGCCGAGAAGATGAAATCCTACGCCGTAACCCGGGCAATGGGCAATCCTCGGTACAAGAGCGAGGATGCCCACCAGCCGGTGCTCGATTTATTTGGCGAAAAAGCAACCGGAAGTCTTTTCTAGGGGCGCGTACTCGGCATCGAATTTTCTTGGCGTCTCACCGACTTCGCTTGCCATTTCACGGTTCATATCGGCGATCATGTCGACGCTGTAGCCGGGCCACTGCTTTACGATCTTGCCATCTTTAGAGACCAAAGCCGAATAAACGGATTGCTGCGCTTTGAACGCGTGGATGACGTCTAGTTTTGGATCGGGAATAACGGGAAACACCGCTCGATAGTCGCTTGCCCACGCTCGACCCTTCTTCTGATCCACGTCGATCACACCTAAAAAGTCCACCTTGTCGGCCCAATGTTTCGAGAATTTGTTGAAGAGCGGCTGAGCGTCGATGCTGCACGGGCAAGTGTCTAGGATGAAAAGGATGAACTGAGGCTTCGACAGGGTTTCACCCCCGATTTGGCGTGGGGTTCCTTTCACGTCGACCATTGAAAACGACGGCGCGTCCACCCGGGACATCTTCGCGGAGGTCTCAAGCATTTGCGCAGTAACTGGATGCTTGGGCTGCCCGAAGTCGATTTCCGATGCTCCCGATGGAGCGGGTTTCGCCTTCAAAAAGAGCGCGATTCCAACCGCGCATAGGGCGAGGCTAAGGGGAATGGCGATCTTCGTCGGTCTCATGATTTGAGTCTACCGAACCGTTGGTAGGTCAAAATGGGCCATGCGCTCGGTCCGGCTCCGCCTGTTGGTGAGCCATCTCATCTTGGTCCTGTTGCTCGGGATCGTCATGAGCGCCGCAATTTCCAGCTTCGCCGCTTTGGGCCGCGGAATCGACCGGGTACTCGAAGGCAATTACAAAAGCATCGTCGCCGCCCACAGTATGCAAAACGGCATTCAGTTGGACTTTGCCGGCTACGGTCTTCTCTTCGCAAACCATCGGACGGAGGCGATTGATCGCTTTCGCCGGGGTCACCTCTCTTTTACCGAAGGAATCTCACTGGCGAGGCAGTCGGTGAATGAAGAAGGTGAAGCCCTTATCATCGAGCGGATCGAGCGAGCGGGCAAGCTGCACCGCGCCGCGGTCAACCTAACACTTTCCTCCTCCGCCCCGGACTACGAAGCATTTGCTCAAGACGAATCCCAGAACCGCAGCGAGCTCCGCAAAGCCATCAATGACCTGATCCGAACCAACCAGGATGCGATGAACCGAGAGAGTGAGCTGGCCAAGGCTTTGGTCCAATCCGCCGCCTGGAGAAGCATCGGAATCGCCGGAACCGCCCTGCTGCTTGCCATCTTTATGACCATCGCCCTGAGCAGAAGCATCCTGCGACCATTGAGGATCCTCGCCGAACGCGCGGAGGCGATTGGCGGTGGCGACTACGACCAGCGAGTACCCATTCGAGGCAAGGACGAGTTCGGCAAACTCGCCAAAGCGTTCAACGCAATGAGCGCACGGCTCCGCGAAATTAGAAAGCACGAGCAGTCAAAGCTAGCGAGGGCACAACTAATGTCAAGTCAGGCGTTGGAGAGTCTTTACGACCCGGTCATCGTTTCCGATGCTCAGGGGATGATCGTGTACCTGAACACTGCCGCGGAAGGCCTCTTTGGTCCAAGTCCGGCGGCGCCCCGAACTCCGATCGTGGAGCACATCGGCGACGAAAGAATTCTCGTCGCGATGAAAAAAGCGCTTCGCCAAGAGGTAGTAGTCGCAACTGAAGATGAAAGCAGTCTCATCCCCATATCAGTAGAGGGAAAAGACCGTACTTACCGTCTCAGAGCCACCCCAATTAAGGATGAGGAGGGCCTGCTGCTGGGATCGGTTACTGTCCTGGAGGACATTACGCATCTTAAAGAATTGGACCAAATGAAATCCGATTTCATCGGCGTCGCTTCCCATGAGCTGCGGACGCCCGTGACCAGCCTGGCTATGTCGGTGCAGTTGTTTGAGGAAGTGTCGGAGAACCTCACGAACTCTCAACAAGAAATCATCAAAGTCCAGAAGAACGATTTGGAGCGACTGCAGAACGTCATCAAGGAGCTGCTCGACCTGTCAAGGCTGGAGTCCGGACGACAGCCTATGAAGTTCGCGAAGGTAGACGTGAAGAGTCTGTTAGCCTCGGTCAAAGAGTCGGTGGCCGCGTCCGCCCGGGATAGCGATGTACGTCTGGAATCGAATTTGGACCCAAACTTGCAACATGTGGAGGCAGATAGGGGTCAGATCGAAAGGGTACTGATCAATTTGAGCTCGAACGCCATTCGCCACTCACCTAAGGGTACAACGGTCCGAATTCAAGCGGTCGACCAGGGCGATCAAGTAACCTTTAGCGTCGAAGATCAGGGCGAAGGCATTCCGGAAACCTATCTAAATTCGATATTTGATCGTTTCGTTCAAGTCCCCGGCGCGACCGGGGGAGGGGCGGGACTCGGACTATCGATTTCGCAACACATCGTGAATGCGCACGGCGGCAATATTTGGGCGGACAGCGAACTGGGAAAAGGCAGCAGATTCTCCTTCTCCATTCCAAAGAATCAAACTTCCCTAAGGGACTAACGGACTTTTGAGCAAGATTCTCATCATCGACGACGAGCCAAGCATTCGCACCATGATGCGACTGGCCCTTGAACATTCCGGATACGACGTAGAAGTTGCCGAAGATGGACCAAGCGGCATCGACCGGTTTGGAGATGGCAAAGAGTTCGACCTCGTGTTGCTAGACCAACGAATGCCGGGAATGCACGGGATCGAAGTCCAACGCGATATTCGCCGGCATGACCCTGATGCCAAGATCGTCATGACCACCGCATACGGCACTTTCGACTTGGCGTGTCGGGCGTTGGAGGGTGGGGCCGCCGACTTCTTACGAAAGCCATTTAGCGCGGACACTTTACGGCTTGCGGTAAAAAGCGCCCTGGAGCGCAATGGCAATGAGGGGAAGAACTCCTCGGCGTCGACATTTTCGCGAACGACAATCAACGGATTCAGGATCGAATTGCTTACGGAAATCCACGATCGGCACTTCGGCGAGGTGATCTGCACTTACAGAGTCTATGAGCCCTCCGGCGGCGAATCCAACGTAAAGGTAATCGTTCCGCAGTATGTGATGGAATTAGTGAAGGCGCACGCGGATACCGAGACCGTCCCCTGTCAGAATAGGTTTTGGCAAGCCATGAGCGAGGAAGCTCTCGCCAACTATCTTTGGCAGGAAGCTCAGGTGCCCCCGGAAAACAAGTTAAAGGTGGCCGACTTGACGCCAGCGTTGGAGCGGTGGGTAGACAGCATCATGACAATTGGACCTGAAAAAGGGAATGACTGAAACCACACCTGACGGCAAAGGCCGTCTCAAAATCTTCCTCAGCTTTGCAACTGGAGTCGGCAAAACTTTTCGCCTCCTGGATGAAGCTCATCGACGCTCTCGACGCGGACAGGATGTCGTAATCGGCATGATCGACCCGCGAAAGCGGCAGTCCACCATAGAGCACATGAGTGGCTTTGAGGTGATCGACCCCCAAACCATCCATTACGGTGGCCGCGAATATGGCACTTTGAATGTCGACGCGATTATTAAGCGGCATCCGTCGCTGGTACTCATCGATGACCTTGAGAAGAAGAATCCTCCAGGAGCGGGGCACGAGTACCGATGGCAGGATGTCGAGCAGATCCTCGAGCATGGAATTTCTGTCTTAACGTCGATGAACGTGGCTCACCTAGAGAGCCTCAACGATAAGATCGCCGACATCGTGGGCGTGCGGATTGCCGACACGGTTCCCGATCAGTTGTTGCACAAGGCCGAAGAGATCGAAATCATCGACGCAACTCCGAGGGCACTCATCAATCGTCTGGAACGCGGCGATATCTTTCCTCAAGATGAGATCGATGCTCAGCGCAAGACTTGGTTCAAGGAAGAAGTTCTCAGCGCCCTTCGGGAGATTGCAATGCGCGAGGCAGCGGGTCGGGTCGACGAAGAGGTTATCGAATATCGAAAACGCAAGCGAATCGAGAAACTCTGGGCGACCAATGACCGCGTTTTAATCTGTATTTCTCCTTCCCGGCCGTCCTTGAGATTGGTCCGGCGCGGCTGGCGCATGGCGCAAAAAATGAATGCCGATGCGGTAGCTCTGTACGTTCAGGAAAAGGAACCCACGGAGGAGGAGGAGCGGATTTTAAACGATGATTTCGCACTTTCTGAGCGGCTGGGAATCAGGGTTGAAAAGAAGAAAGGCAAACCGCTGGATGAGATCATTCGGTATTGCAAGGAAAACAACATCACCCAGTTGGTGGTGGGCCACTCTGAAAAATCCAAATTGGAGCAAATCACGAAAGGCTCTCTGATTAACGACCTGGTGCGGGAACTCAGAACGGTGGATATCCTCGTCGTCGCAGCCGAGACCTCGGGCGGCTAATTAGGCAGCTCGGCGGATTTCTCGATAAGGCACAGGTTGCACCGGCATGCGCGGACTGCCACATTCCAGGTCGAAGTCCATCAAAAGGCACTTTGAAACGGCCGCGCGATTTCGCAGCACGAAATCTCCCACCGTGGAATCGGGGATGCCACTCATCGGTTCAACAATCAGCGAATGGCATCGGAACCAATCACTGGCGAGTTTGGGGGAGCTTGGCGAGTGCCATGCAAGGTGTACATTGGGCAGCTTGGCAATTTCTCCGACCGCACCTTCTTGCAAAACCGATCGGTCGTCCACCACAATTACCGCCAATCCAGCATGGCTGGCGATCATTCGAATGTGGTCCACGTGCTCCCGTTGATCCAAGTGTCCAGATATAGGTGGGCAGATTACTGCCGCACGTGCTCCATGCCTCGAAGCGTGCTGGGCTAGATCGAGGCTGAATGAGGTCGATTCTGTGGTTGCATTCACAACCAGCCCAATCGCATTGTGCGTTTCGCGAGCGACCATCTCGACGAATGCTTTGCGCTCAGCCAAACTCAATGTTTGGAACTCTCCCGACTCAGTCACCAGGGCAAATCCCTCAACTCCCCGGTTCAAATAGAACCGGAGGACCCTTGCCAACCGCACCTCGCTCACGGTGGATCCGTCGTCCGTAAAGGGCGTGATTAGGGGTACAAAACTGCCGGCAATATTTAGCATCGCCACTATAATTACCGGCACATGCTCAAGCTTCCCTCAGGTTACTTGCGTACGATCGTAACCCAAAATGTCTGAGTCACCTTCTGATTGCCTACCTCGGCAGTGAACTTGACCGGCGCGGTACCAGCCACTGAATCCGGAATCTTCATCGAAAGGATGCTTCGGACGCCGCCGCGAGCCGTGTTGATTCGAAATGCTTCAGGGTCGCTTTTGTCCAGCTGCCAACCCGCCGGTAACTCCACTTCCAGAGTGCCTTCCAACCTTTCGACCGAATTGGATTTGATATAGAACGGAACCTTCACTTCTTTCTGTCCGGGTTTGACCACCAAGTGGTCTTCGGGCAGGTCGATGTCCACTATCGCGGCAATTCGCACGCTGGCTTGAATTATCGCGGGGACGCCATCGGCAGTCACCAAGGTGGTGCTAACCAAGTGGTATCCCATGGGCGCATCCTTGGAGGTCTTGGCGTCGTAATCGACGAACGCTCTTCCCTTGTTGTCCAGAGACGGGAAGGGCTCGCCCAGCGTCGTCCCGGCATGTTCAGCCAGCGCCCCCATTGGTCGGATGTCGACTTTCTTGATGCCTGGATTTGTCTTGGAGTTGAATGTGAATCGGACCTTTGCCGAGGTCCCCGGAATGATGGCGCGGCCGGGTTGCTCAACTCCCCAATTCAGGCCCACCGGCATCGCGCTTGCTCTTTCTTTGCTCAGCTTCACCAGGGTCCCGACACGCGGATAGAATGGATCGGCGGTTTGGGAGCTTTGCGCGACGATATCCATGCGCACCATGTATCGCTCATCGTCCCTGAAATTCAGGAGATTCAGCCCGGGGTCGACAATGGCGGCTTCG
>DATFHI010000260.1:0-7575 GCA_035248525.1 Fimbriimonadaceae bacterium
TACACCGTGTACGGTGGTACCAGCGCAGCCAATTGGCCCCAGGTTCAAGAGCTGACACGCATGGAGTTCGATAAGGTTGTTAAGGATGGACTCGATGCCGACGAACTGGATCGCACCAAACGGCACATCAAGGGAAACATCGTCCTCGCCTTGGAAAGCATGAGTAGCCGAATGATGCGAATGAGTCGCAATGAGCTGAATCACCAGCGCGAGATCCCGGTCGAAGAAACCCTGGCGAAGATCGACGCCGTAACCGGAAGCGCGATTGTCGATCTGGCCACAAGAATCTTGGATGAGAAGCTTGTAAGCACCACGGCGATCGGGCCTGAGGTGTGAGTGAAGCTCGACACCACTTTCCAGGACATCCTGCTGTCGATGTCGCGGGCGAGTTCGGAGGAGAATCTCATGACCGAGATTGTCCAGCTCCTCCACGAACGATTCTCGACCGAGTCCTGCGATATCTTGCTGCGGGAATCCGGCGACGCTCTTGTTCAACGGGCAAGCAGCCAATCCCCGGACTTCAACCGCCGCCTGAAGTTGGGCAAGGGCGTTGGCCTGTGCGGTAAAGCCTTTGCGCTTAACACCCCCCTCTACTTCCCCCGAAATGCAAGCTCCCACCCGGACTTCGCTCACTATCCCGGAGCGGTAGAGCGATCTCATTTCTCGATGGCAGTCATTCCGTTGCCCGGGCCAACCGGAACGCCAATCGGAGTTCTTGTAGCGAGCCGATCGGAGGAATGGCGATTCACCTCCACCGAGAAACGCGACTTGGAATCTATGGGACGAGCGACCGCCAACGCGATCCTGTCCTTTCGCCAAGCTTATCAGCTCGGAACCCAAAGCAACCGACTGGGCGCGTTGAGCGAGGTTTCAAAGACGATCTCCACCAGTCCATACGTAGAGGAGATACTCCAGTTACTGGTCAACCTGACGGCTCAGCAATTCAACTACCGCGTCTGCACAGTTCGGCTGCTCGATGAGAATCGGCAAGAGTTGGTTTTGCGAGCAACTCAAGCCCCCGCCAAGGCCTATCAACGAAAGCGAGCGATCAAACTTGGCGAATCCATCGCCGGGCGTGCCATCGCGGAAAACCGGCCGATCATTGTCCGCGACGTGCAAGTGGAAGAGGACTACATTGGTCATGACTTGGCCGCCGAACAGGGGCTGCGCTCGATGATCTGCGTTCCGTTGACCATGCAGGATCGGGCGGTCGGGGTCTTGAGTTGCTATACGAGCGTTGTCCGCTCCTTTCCCGCCGACGAAGTGAAGGCTCTCGAAACATTGGCCAAGCAAGCCGCTGTGAGTATCGAGCATGCCAAGCTTCAGGTTCGCGACACGCTCATGCAGGAGATGCACCACCGAGTCAAAAACAATCTCCAGCAAGTCGCTTCGCTGCTTCGACTCCAGATGCGACACGGGCAATACAAATCGCTCGAGGAAGCGATGAACGACTCCCTCGCCCGAATTCTCGCGATTTCTTCCGTCCACGACCTGCTGAGCCGGGATGACCTCGACCATGTCGGAGTTCGATCCATTGCGGAAACCCTGGTCCAACACCAACAGAGTTCACTGATGCTGCCAGATCGGATCGTGGGATTCGACGTCCGAGGTTCCGATGTGCGGCTCAACATGAACCAGGCAACCCAGATTGCACTGGTCCTCAACGAACTCATACTAAACGCTGTCGAACACGGCTTCAAAACGACTACCCAGGGCGATGTTCATATCAACGTCGAGGAGAAAGAGGACGAGGTCTTCGTTTGGGTTTCCAACAGCGGCGATCAACTCCCGCCTGATTTCGACGTCGCCAGCGCGAGCCATTTGGGCTTGCAAATTGTGGAGAACCTAGTCCGGGGACTTGGGGGAAAATTCAGCCTGAAAAACGTACTCGGTTGGACGGTTGCCGAGATTCAATTCCACCGGGCAACCGCAGAGTAGCACTGCCGCTAACAAAGGCAATTTTCACTCAAACCTAAACTTATTCCATAGTCGATCCGAAGATTTCACATGGAATCTACGAGGTTTTGAAAAATCTCCTCGACACGGATGAAGATTCCAAACAAGGAGTTTGATTAAGTGAGTCTGCGAATCAATACGAATATTCCGGCGATGCACGCTCTCGCCAACCTTTCGCGTACGAACGCCGAAATGGAAGGCTCCATCACCAGACTCAGTTCGGGTCTGCGCATCAACAGCGCCGCTGACGATCCTGCGGGATTGATCATTAGCGAAGGTATGCGAGCTCAGATTAAAGGACTCGACCAAGCGATCCGCAATTCACAGGATGCGATCAGCATGGCCAAAACTGCGGAAGCGGCGATGGACGAAGTCCAGAAGCTTCTACGTGATATTCGCGGACTTGCCGTCAGTTCGGCAAACACAGCTGTTGCCGATGCTTCGGTTTTGCAGGCCAACCAAACCCAGATTCGCTCCACTATTGCCTCCATTAATCGAATCGCGGAGCAGACGCAGTTCGGTTCTAAGAAGCTACTTAATGGAACTGCCGGGGCGCTTGCCAACGTGACCTCCACCGCAAATGTGGACAGCATCTACATGGGCGGAACATTCAATGGCGAAACCGTGGCTAGCGGTCCGGTTACGATCGACCGGGTCACTCAAGGTACTCGTGCTCAAATTCCGCTTGGAAATACTTTTGCTAGCCCCAACACCGTAGTGACTACTGCGGGCTCGTTCGTAATCAACGGCTACTCCTTCACCAGTACGGGAACCGAAACGCTCTCCAGTTTGGCGGCAAAGATTAATGAGATGAGTGCTACGACGGGAGTCACCGCCGAAATTACGGGAGCAGGACCGTACTCGATCTCGCTCACACAAACGAGTTACGGCGCCAACCACCGCATCGATTTCTTCGATCCATCCAACGTTTTGCACAACGCCGCCTCCGCTGCCTCTCAAGGTGTCAACGCGGTGTTCAATGTGTCAGTGACCACCGATAATGGGGTTCAAACCACCCCGTTTACCGGCGGTCAGGGACCAAAGGAATCTGGGCTCCGACTATCGGATAGCGATGGAAATACGATCCTCGTAAACGAAAACGGTAATGCCAACATCAGCTCTCCAACCCAAGTCGGGGTGGTGACCGTTGGGTCAGTTCGATTTCAAATCGGCGCATTTGCCAACCAGTCCGTGGCATTCTCCATGCCCACAGTTTTTGCCCAAAATCTAGGTACTGGAGTTGTGCCGAACGGCTCCATTGCCACACTCGACGTCACCACGCAACAGGGCGCCTATGATGCCATGAAGATCATCGACTCGGCGATAACCCAATTGGCAATGCAGCGCGGCGAACTGGGATCGTTCCAGAAGAATTTCTTAGAGTCGACGGCTCGGTCTCTCGACATTGCGAAGGAGAACCTGACTTCAACGGAAAGTCAAATCCGGGATGCGGACATGGCTCAGGAAATCACCGAATACACTCGACTTCAAATTCTTCAGCAGAGCGGCATGTCCGTTCTCGCCCAAGCCAATCAGCAACCGCAGCAAGTTCTCAAGCTGCTGCAGTAAGAAAGCAGATCGGCGCCAACACCTCCTCTCCCCCTCGCTGGAAACCAGCGAGGGATTTTTTTATTCGCCAGCCATAATTTCACTGTGAAGCAACTGAGGCGGAGTGCATGAGAAGAGCGATTGGCCGGGGTTTGAGCCAGCTTATTGGTGAGTCTAACGAACGACTGGCGAGTATTCCGCCCGGAGTGCAGATCACTGAGATTCCAGTGGATCAGATCGTTCCGAATTCTCGGCAGCCCCGGCGGGCGTTTGATCCGGAGACGCTTGAGGACCTTGCCAACTCCATACGTACTCACGGACTACTCCAACCCCTAGTGGTGCGTAGATCTGGAAAGGATGCTTACGAACTCATTGCCGGCGAACGCAGGCTTCGAGCGTCCAAGTTGGCTGGTCGTAAAACGGTTCCGGCGATTGTTCGGGATGCAAGCCACGAAGCCTCACTGGAACTAGCGCTTATCGAGAATATCCAGCGCGAGGATATCAACGCTGTCGACTGCGCTATTGCCTACCGTCAACTCACCGACGAGTTCAATTTGACTCAGGAAGAGGTTGCCAGTCGGGTTGGGAAATCTCGGGTCGCGATTACCAACACGCTTCGCTTGCTTAAGTTGCCCGATCGAATCCAGTCTGGAATTAGCGAGGGGATGATCAGTGAAGCGCATGCGCGGGCACTGCTGGGGTTCGAATCCGACGCACATCGCCTTGCCGTCTATGATCAAATCCTCGATAAGGGGCTAACCGTCAAGGACGTCGAGGAGAAGGCCAAATCTACGGGTAGCCGCCGGGAACGAGCTCGCAAGGAAAAACTTCAACCTGAAATGGATCCCAACCTGTCAGCAGTCGAGGAAGGGCTGGCGGTGATGCTGGGGACGTCCGTCAAGATCAAACCCTCGCCAATTGGTGGCGAGGTCACGTTCCAGTACTACTCGAATGATGACCTGGACCGCATTCTTGAAATTCTCGGATTGCGACTTTGACCGTAAACATTCTCGGAATTCCGCAATCTAAGACTTTCTCGAATGCTTTGTCGGGCGAGAAAAGACCTTGTAAGGTCACTCGGTGCGATCCGATTTGGAACGGCATGCCGACTCCCGGGCTACAGCACATACCGGCTTCACCACCCCAACCCACCCACCCCGGAGTCGTATGCAGAAAGAACTGCCCAAGGGGTGATTTCAGATCCCACCATGACCCACTTCTTCGAAATGGCCTTGAGTACATTAGGGTGATAAGAAACTACATAGACGATGAAGAATCCGGCAATGCGGCCGCGCTTATGGAGTGGAAAGCGTGACGGTTACCATCGCTGCGGTCAACTGGAAACTGCGGGAAATTACGCGGGATAGCCAATTTTTCGCCCACTTCTATGATCTGGTCGAAGAGGCTCACGATCGTGGGGCGAACGTCATCGTCTTTCCTGAATTGACCGTCCTCGAACTCCTGCACCTTGAACCCAAACTTAGGCAGACGGACGTTCCCCGCTACCTCATGCAGTTCAGTGACTCCATCGAACAATGGATTCAGCGCATTTCTGAAAGCAGTGGTCTCGTGCTGGTTGGCGGTTCGCATTTCAAAGAGACATCCGCCGGCATTGTGAATGCCTGTGCCGTCGGCCATCCTTCACTGGGACTGGTTACAGGTGCCAAAAACAATCTCACCCAGTACGAAAAAGAGATTTGGGGGCTTGCCACCGGTTCGACGCTCGTCCAGATTCCCGACCGCCGACTGGGAGTCACTATTTGCTACGACTCGGAGTTTCCTGAATCTGGCAGAGCTTTGGCGGAGCAAGCCGTCACGATCCAATGCGTCCCGGCATTTACGGAAACCATGCACGGATTCCACCGTGTTCGATGGTCATGTCACGCCCGAAGCGTCGAGAACCAGATTTTCGTTGTGCATAGCTCCTTGGTTGGCACTCTCGGTCGGGAGCCCGTGCCAACCGCCGTTGGCTCGAGCGCAATTCTTGCCCCACCCATTCCTCCATTTCCGGAAAATGGCGTCCTCGCCGAGACTCTCATCAACGAAGAGCAAATTGTCGTGTTCGACTTGAACTTGGAGCAGCTCGACGATGCCCGGTTGACGGGCGATGTTCGGAATTGGCACGATCGATCGGCGAGCAATTGGCAGATGGGTTCTTCGCTTTAAATCGCTTTCGCGTTACAATGTGAGGACCATGACCACCATTCGTGCATTTGTACATGGAGCGATTTGTGCCTTGGCTATCTGTTGCGCTGGCGCACAGGGTCAAGCGTCGCCTAAAGACGTTCTCAAGTCGATCAACGAATACCGCGCTCAAGTTTTGAAAGAGGCGCGAGAATCCGGCAAGCCCATTTCCCTCGCGGTATTGAACGATGGACTCAAAGCCAAGGCAGAAGAGGCTATAAAGGGAGTCGATCCTTCAAAGGTCGACGCAAAGGATGCCTACGATTGGGCACAGATTTTCTCGATGGCCGGAAGGCACAAGGAAGTCTGCGACCTCTGCCACAAGTTTCTGACTAGCTCGCCAACTCCGGAAGCCAAGTACGCCGCGCAAATGCTGATGATGAACAGCTGCAACACGCTTGGCGAATCTGAAATGCTGACGATGACCCTCAAGGACATCGTTCCGGTCAATGCTGCCACCGGTCGTTCCTTGATGTCCATGACGGCTAACCTCTACGCGGACACGATCGCCAAGGGACAGGGCGTTGATGAAGCCATCAAAGTTTTGGATTCCATCGCCGCCAAGCTTCCCGCAGAAGACCATAGGGCGAACGCCCAGAAAATGCTGGATGCAGCGAAGCAACGCGAGGCCCAGAATCCGCCGGCGACGGCGCCCAAGTCGGATGCCGAGCGACTTGCGGACTTTGAGGCCACTTCTCGCAGCACGGAAGTAGCGGCAAGATTCGCAATCGTCGACAAGAAATTCGAATTGCTCAATAGCGCCGGCAAAGCCGCCGAAGCGAAGACGATACTGAAGACATTCGCGGCTGGAGTCGATCCAAAGCTGCCCGCCGCTCGCACCATCCTTGCGACCGTTAAGCGAATGGACATGGTTGGCGCACCGGCCGTCGCTTTGAACGTCGAGCGAACCTACGGCGACTTCAAGGGCCTCTCCGCTCTGAAGGGCAAGGTTGTTTTGATCGACTTCTTTGCCCACTGGTGCGGACCCTGCAAAGCGAGCTATCCCGAAATGCGAAAGATGTTCGACGAACTCAATCCAAAAGGATTGGAGATCGTTGGCGTGACGACATATTACGGATACTACGGTCAGGAAAGTATTGCCAAGCGCGACATGCCGAAGGATACGGAATTCGCCAAAATGGCGGACTTCATCAAGGAGTTCAACATTGCTTGGCCGATCGTGTATGGAGATCGAACTAACTTTGAAGCCTATGGCGTGACCGGAATTCCGCAAGTAACGGTCATCGACCGCCAGGGCAATATCCACTCCTTCGACATCGGCTATAGCCCCGCGCTGTTCAAGAAGTTCCGAGAAGAAATCGAGAAACTGATCGCCGAGAAGTAAGGTCCACTCTTAAAGCGGCGGCCAACCTGGCCGCCGCTTTTTTTGTGCCTATTCCCGTGCAACCGCGGAACCCGAGGCCTCGTTATCTCATTTGAGGAAATTCATGAAGTGGATTCAACTGGTAGTTACTTCGATCATCGTGGCCGGACTTGCGGGTTGCACTCCGCAGGCTGAGAATTCAGCGGAGAACGCGAAGGTTAAGATCGAGCAGGGCGCGGAGCAGGCAAAAATCGCGGGCAACAATGCTCTGACTACGGGAAAGGTCCGGAGTGCGATCTCGACCGCCAACGACGTAGTGATTACCGACTTGGACGTGGACACCAGTGACGGCGTGGTCACCTTGCAAGGCAAAGCCAAGGACGAGAAATCCCGATCCACCGCGGAGGAGATAGCTAAGAATCAGGTCGGCGCTGAATTCAAAGTTGTGAATAAGATCACGGTTGGCTGATTCCCCGCTATAATCGCTCAACTGCCCGAATTCGGGAATTGGAGGCTTTAAGTTATGTCTGAAGTCATGGATGTGGATGGAAAGAGATTTGTTG